>JBIIHY010000339.1:0-3495 GCA_044235305.1 Bdellovibrionota bacterium | reverse complement strand
TCTCGGTCAAGGTTTCTAAGGAGAAAGAGCAGCTTGAGGATCTTGGTATCTAACTCCCCGTTCAATGAACGATCTTCACTTGCGCGGGTAATGGTGCTCTTAACGGCCCCCTCAAGCGAGTTCTCTATTGAATCATAGAACGAATAAAACGGAACCAAGATACCAACTTCCACGTCAGAACCGGCGCGAGCGGCGCTTTGGAAGGCGTTAATCATGGACCGCTCACCGTGGGCCAGGTGCTGTCCACTCGCTCCCGTACGGCGAATAATCGTGTACACCTTCTGTAGAAGCTGGAATTGATATGGAACAAACGGGTACGTTGCCGCGAAATCAGCGGCGTCTTTGTATGTCGGCATTATAGTGCCGTCTCCACTGAAAGAGAGCAGATTCTTTATGATCGGCTCCTTCTCTGCGTAAAGGGCAGCGAGCGCAGAGGAGGCGCTGGGGGTCTTTTTGAGAATTCGGAGTTTAATCACCTCATCAACATTTGTGCTGGAAAGTGAGAGCCGAGTCTTAAAGCGGCCTTGAATCTTGGAAAAGTCATTCGAGCGGCTTTGGCTGATATTCCCGATTACCTTATCGATATCTTCCTGACCTGTTACAACTACCCAGGCACGACCCTTACATCGAATACCCAACTCTTCCGCGATTGTTTGCAGTTGGAGCATCTGGTGAGGACGCTCAGCGATAAAGCCACTGACCTCATCGACTAAAAACACAATTCTTGCCTTAGGACCTTTGCTATCGAGGTAGGTCTTTACGAGCTTCGCTAACTCCTCCGGTGAACATGAATATTTGTTTTTCAGTTCGTCAAACCAGGAGGACGCATCACCATCGGACATGTCCGGCAGCGCCTTCGCGATTGCCACGACAACTGCCTTCTTCTTGGGAATCGCGGTATCCTGATTACCACGCCATGGTCTCCCGGCAGCCGCTTCAAACTCACGCTCAAATCGCTCCAATGCGCCCTCTGTAGCGAGTCTCCGCTCCAGTTCGGCTATCCAAGGAGTCTTCTCATAGAAACCTTGGTGCGCGTTAAAGACCCGAAGAAAAACGTTGAGAACCGCATACTCGTTATCCCTGGGCTCGGCCTTTGCAGGGATGTTGAACATAACAGTGCTGGTATCGACTGAGGCGGCACGCGCCATGTCGGCTAAGAGGAGCCCTTCAAGGTTTTTCTGCTTGAAGAACTCGAGTGGCTTCCGAGCCTCCTTTGAGGTCGGCTCTTCGACGGGCTTATTTGACAAGAGGTGATTGAGGATCTCTAGCAGGTGAGATTTACCAGAGCCGTAAAAGCCGGTGATCCACACTCCCATGTCATCAGTCAGGTTATCGATTGATGCGTTATAAGCCGATAAAAACTTATTGAACTCCTTTCCGAGTTCGGCAGTCACAACGTATTCGTCAAGGTTCGTCCACGCCTTTGACACATCGACGTCGTTGACCTTGATGACGCCACTTATCTCTCGGTCGATCTTCTTTTCAAAAAGGTCATAAATCCTCATACGATGCTCCCTTTTTCGATCAGCGCGAAGGCTCGATAGTAGTTAGCTTTAAGCGTTGGTAAATCAAATGGCTTGAGATCTTGTCCTGAATACTGCCCCGGATAGAAAAGAATGACGGGCTTGTTACCGACGTAATTCTGAAGGTTGTTAAAGATGGTATGGGCGCGAAGAAATGGCCAGCACGACCCTATGCCAGAAACGAATGTGCAATCAGCTGAGCCAATGTCGGTCGATTCAACGATGAAGTTACAGATCTGGTCCGCGGCAAGCAGATCCTCAAAAGCTGTCAACAGTTCCTGTGTTCCACTTGAGCGCTCAAGCTCAATTACATCGTCGAGAAGATTACGAGAATTGAGGTAGTCGATCACAACATTAAACAAATTGATGTGCGCGTATTTGGTACTGCGTTGCTCCTTATTGAGGGCGCTCAGTAGCATCGTGAGATGCTCGCGCACCTCCAGCTCATACCGCGAGGGGTAATCGAAGACATAAAAACCTATCTCATTACCGATACCCTCATTTGCGAGAAAAGATGGGGCGGTGACTCTATCTTTAATCTTGTTGAGGCGAGTCCTGAGTAATTCAACTTGAGTCTCCATGCACTACCTCACAAATGACCTTAGATAATACCGAACCGTTGATAGCTCTTCACTCATTAGCACCGCCTGGATCTGGGGTGTGAGGGTAATGCGCTGAAGCTCTCTTGCCCTAATCCCCTCCAAGATTCCGATCTCGACTAAAAACCTCAGTAAAGTAGAGCGGACCTCCCTTACTGCCTTGTCACGCAACTCGCTTAAATCTGGATCTTTGGAAACACAAGACCCCCAGAAATCACGCCAAAAATGAGATGGAAGCTGTTGTGTTGCTCCTTCGAGGATCTCGCACACTACCTCGTTCATGAAATCTCTCAGGAACCGGCTCGTGATGAGACTCGCCACGAATGCTGCCTGTTTAGAGGTGTCGCTATCACAGCGTACGATAAGCTCCAGTAGCCGATTAGGGCAGGCTTTGAAGCGTTGAAGCAAGTACGAGGTAACGTTCGAGCTTCGCTTCTTGCTTCGACGCAACAGGGAGTTGTTTGTGCTAACTGCTTCGCGAATATCTGCCGGTGATTTTCCCTCTAGGAGCAAGCTCGCCAGGATCTTCGTATCTGACCACAGTAAAGCCCCTGTAATAATACCTGTGTCGTAGCGTTCTTGAAAACGCGAGTAGGTATCCGGAATGTCATGCGCCGAGAGGGTCATTAATATGCACTTCCTTTAATCACCAAGCCAACCGATGAACTCTTCCTCGACGGCCTAGGAGTAGGTCGTCAAAGTTTTTTTCTTTATCACGGCAGGGGCTGCAGTGCGCAGGCAATCGCAGTGTCTGATGGAGAATATAGCAAACTCATCAAAAAGCAACAAATTAGGGGGGTTAGCTCACCAACTGACACACCTTCTTGCCCTCTGTTCGCAGTTACATCTGCATGCAATCGAGTAGCTGTATGCGAGCTGAGAGCCCCGTTTGCCTATAAACTAGGGACGGACAAGACGAGTACGCCTTGTCCTTTCTGGGATTCAGCTTTTATCAATGGAAATCAATAGATTATCGATGACCCACACCAATCACCTAGCGAGTCAATCTACCGCTCTGCGCTGTATTTTGACGGCTGCTCTGCGTCCATGGGCGAGGAAATCCAAAAGTATAAGATCCGCATGTAATAATAGCTTGGGGCTACTAAAGTTCGTTCGTCAGAAATTGAAGATTTTACCTTGAACTAGCGTCTCCGGGATTTCGTAGTCTCTTGCCATCGGATGATTATTGAGGGCTATTCGAAGGCACTGCACGAAGAAATAGGCCTCTGTGATTAGATCTCTTTGATCTTTAAAAAGCGCTTTTTCAAAGCGGTCATCGTTTAGCTTATGTGCTGGTGCCTGGCGCAGTTTTCTGATTTTTCGAGGTATCTTCATTAGCTCATGAAGTCTACATGGTTCGCTAGTTCGGTAAT
>JBIIHY010000338.1:0-3501 GCA_044235305.1 Bdellovibrionota bacterium | reverse complement strand
TTTAAAAATTACGTAGACTCTTAAACGTCCCGAGTTGTTGGTGATATTGGTAGGACACTAGCACCGGATGTCACCCGGAACAATACTCAACATCGAGTGCACACACGCCAAAAAGAAGAAAATTAAACAAGTCTACCATTGGCCAGATCCTCATTCTGCACGCCTGCTGCATGCCACTTACACACCGCTGCCAAAGAATCCTCGCCCAGAAACCCCAGATACCGAGCAAGCTCCTGAAATGATTCAGAAGCATCATCCACCCGCAGCGAAACCGGAAGGCACTCAAAGAACCGAGCGTTTAACTGCCACACCCGCTCAGAAAAGATCTTCTCTTGAGAAATAGGAAAGCTCATTCGATTAAACAACGTTACATAAGGTGCAAGGTACGGCACTCGGCCAACTCTCCCATTAGGCAACCTTACAACCAGCCCTCCCTCGCGAGCGCCCACCAGAAAGTCGCGCACATCGCCAACATCAATTATCTGATCTTGATTTGCTACCTCCGTGGTACAGAGTCCTTCGGCGCACTCAAGTTGGTGTATCGACACCACACGGTCGACCAACACACCAGCCGGCAGCAGCGCGATGAAATCCCGCACCGTTCTCCCGGTGGCGATATCATCATCCATCAAAATGTAACGCCCCGGTGGGATGCAAGAAACCTGCTCACTCAAGGGAGCGCTTCCAGGACGCGGGAATAGACCCTGACACCGCTCTCCACTGGTGAGCTCAAAGTGCCGTGAAATGCCAACCGATATATCGCCTGAGATACATGCATCGAGGCTAATAATCGGTAGAACTTGCTCCTGAGCAAAGCGCCGCACTACATCTCTCTGGCTTGACAATAAAAGCCGGGTCACCGAGGTATCTGCTACTCGATACCCCTCCTGAAGACACTCCTTCACAATACGCTGCAACGACGATGCAAAATCTCTCTGGGCAGCCACTAGCACGCTAGCAGAGATACGATTCATCCACGGCTCTACAAGCCACTGCTCTTCATCACGCAGACGCACTGTTACTTCAGAAGCATCCTTACATCGATTCAAACGCTCAAGCTCTTCAGCAACTCGTGGCACTACTCCAGTTCTACTACCAGCACGAATCGCTCGCGAGGCAACCCCGTTTGGAACGTGCTCCTGCGCTACAAGTACTCTTTCCGTTTCTAGAAGCTCTTCATCGACTGAGATACCGGTCGCACCCCGCGGAACGATAACTAACATCCCCTGCTCTCTAAATGCTCTACTAAAGCCTGCATTATCTCCGCCGCATACAAAAGCAACTTCGATATCCGAGCGCAGATGCATCCCTAGGTATCTTGTAAGACGACGTATGATATCAGTAAAATTAACGGCTCGGTCTAGGTACAAAGCAGCCCACGGATCAACACTCAACCACGCACTGTCCGAAGTTGCAGCCTGCGCGAGGTGCACACGTTCACAACTGGGCAGAGCACCCGCACCACACTTCTCACCAACGTATCCATCGTGATCAGGCGCAAGGAATCCTCCCACCACAAATCGTCCGCGCCGTTCAAGCTCTCGCTTAGCACTCTCCATCATCAGCAGATGTCCGGAATGAATCGGGCAGAATGCCCCGGACGCCAGAAGCACTACCGGCGCACGCAGGAGCGGTGTGCCAGATGCTGCGTGCTGCGCTAGGAGATTTCCTACCTTTGCTACCGGTGTCACCAAGAGCCTAAGGTCGGTGACACTCGCCATATCGGTGCCACATGGAGCCCCGTCGTCAAAAAACCCTGCTGCCGTCACCTGATCAGCTCCGTAGTGTCTGATCAGTGCAGCATAGAAAGGATCACAGAGCGCTTTTGCAACAAGTCGCGTTGGTGCAACAGTCAGTGACGAACATGGTCCCTGAATCACGTCCCCTCCTTACTTCGTTAGGCCCGCTCAAAAACAATATCGCTTCGAATGATGACCTTCGGGGCCTTCCCGTGCCACGGCTCAGAGTCGTGTAGTAGACGGTGGTCGAAGATCAAAAGCCGCCCCTCGTGCGGCACAACTGCCTCAATTACTTCATCAGGCTCCGCCTGCCGACTCCAGTCGCTAAAGTCACGCAGCGCGTAGGGTAATCCGAGCTGCGCATCGCGAATAAATCGAGTCCGCCCACCACACACCGGATCACAACTGGTAAGATAGAGCACCAAGCTCATTAAGGTGTGGGTGCGTCCGTCACCAGGGTTGTACCCCGCATCGTAGTGCACAACCAACTCACCTCCCTGCTCGTACCAGATGTAACGAAACGCTGGATTGATACCCACTGGTCGCCATCGCGCATGACCACACCAGTCAGTGTGCGCGAAGTGATTAAATAGACGCTCCTCTGGCAAGAACGGTCGCAGCCGTTCCCACAGCGTATCTGCAAGTTCAGGGGAATACGCAGTCGCCCGAAATGAACCGATTGCACTCACACCATCACGGTAATCTTTCCGTATACCGTTCCGCCCAACCGGCAGAAGGCGCTGGGCGGCGACCTGCTCAAGCAGAGCTTTAGCCTCCTGTTTCGTAATGAAACTGTCGAAAACTTGCGCTGAGTCACCGAGCGCATGCAGGTATGAAGCCTCTGCGGCAGGCTTAAGCGTAGCGCGAGGATTGAGTGCCACGAGAGGATTGAGACGGAACTCCCCAACCAGACCATGCGATTCCACGGGCGGCACGAAGCCGCCCTCTTCACGCCAGCCACCCGGTGTACCGCGCGGATAAATATCGAGGTGAACAGAAGGGTTTCCACCTACATACTTGTGCGAATTGTAGCGGTGCATCGCCTCTATCCGCTCTCCCCACTCGCGGAACTGTGAAAGCGCTGCAGCAGATAGAACCGAGAGCTGCTTCTCTTGTTCTGCCGATGAAAACGCCAGCCAGTGAGTATACAGCTCAACGAAATCGTACGGTGCGCCGATCATCTCGCGGTGCGTCTTACCATCAAACACATCCCCGGTTGGCGAGGCATCGATAGTCTCAGTGGGAACACCGAGCTGCCGCGCCAACGCATAAACCTCACTCTTGTGCAGGTCTGAGATCACCTGAAGATCTACCATCCCATCTGAAGCCTTTCCGAAGAAACCAAGATAGCTACCTTCATCACGATTCGTGGTTCCACACACGATCGCCGGGGTTCCATGAGCTGTAAGGAGAGCGGAAAGGTAGTAGAGCGCTGGTGTTCGTAAGTAAGCAACTAATTGGCCATCAGCCCACGCATCTCCAACAATCCCAACTCCGGGAGCTACTGCACCACGCATCTGATTGAAAGCGCTTCCCAGATCAGCGCTCACGTACTCAACACCAAAGGCCTGAGCAACCATCCGTCCGCGCTCAGTTGCTATCGATTGATTACTCGCCCCCTGATCCACTACAAACGGAAGCGATATCGCAACAACTCTCTTAATCGGCGAGCTCTTCATCCGAGAAGCAAGTGCGAGCAATCCTACAACTACAGCGGAATCAACCCCTCCACTTACCCCTACCACCGCCGCTGAAAGGCTAC
>JBIIHY010000064.1:0-11374 GCA_044235305.1 Bdellovibrionota bacterium | reverse complement strand
CATAAAACAGAGCAGCACCGGAAGGGCGAGAGCGAAGTGAACGAGCGACGCTAAGACACTCACAAACGGAAGCACATGCGCTGGAAACATCGACTTTGTGATAAGGTGTCCTGAGCCCACCAAAGACGATGTACCCTCAGAGAGCGCACTTGTTGTCCAGATCCAGGGGAGCAAGCCAGCAAAGACGAGCAGATGGTAGTGAGGCCCACCATCAAAGCGCATCCAGTAGCTAAACACGACTGTGTACACAGCCATCAAGCAGAGTGGATTCATGAATGACCATAGGAACCCGAGCACTGAGCCACGGTAGCGAGTTGCCACATGGCGCCTTACGAGCGCGTCAACGAGCGCCCGAGCGCGCCAAAGCTCTGAGAATATCCGCACCATCACGCCACCTCGCCATTGAAGAGCCAACGGTGTGGAGGAGAGATTACCCCGACCTCCTGCGCGTCATTACGCACAGAAAAATGCAGCACTCCTTTATGGTAATCGAATGGGTAGCCATCTTTGCGGTGAACGGCGACGTCGAGTGTGTAGGCTCCGTCGAGCAACCCGAGGCGGTCTATCTGGCATGCGATACGCCCCTCTCCTGTGAGCTGTGGGAGCTTGATGCGTTCAATCTCAGTGTTGGTGCCATACACAGTTAGCCCATCAACACGATTAACACCGATACCGAATACAACATCCTTCTCAGCCGCGTAAGCACGGTAGTGTATCGTGACTGTAAGCGGGTCATCTTTATGAAAGACGCGCTTCTCCTGCTCGCATCCTCCAGTTAGTGATACCTGCTCAATTGATATCTCGCGACTTCCCCAGCGCGCGGGCTCCATCTCTTGAGATTCGCCACGAGCAACTGTGGCCGCATCGCTCTCTGCTTTATGCTCTTCTGCTTCGAGGATCTGCTGCTCTTCGCCAGTCTCAATGAAGTGACGGTACGAATCGATCACTCGGCGCGGGAAACCGCGATCTTTAACCTCTCCTTCGTGCAGCCAGATAGCTTCATCACACCACCGTTCAACCGAATCGAGGTCGTGGGTGACAAGAACTAGGGTCTTCCCAGCCTTGCGAAGCTCTCCGATGCGGTCTTTGCACTTAGCTACAAACCCAGCGTCACCAACAGCAAGCACCTCGTCAACGAGTAAGATATCTGGGTCGGTATGAACAGCGATACTAAAACCAAGCCGCATAAACATGCCGGAAGAATAAGACCGCACTGGATCGTCAATAACGTGCTCAAGCTCAGCAAACGAGACGATGTCGTTGAACCTCTTCTGGATCTCCTCTTTAGTAAGACCGTGCATAACGCCAGCAAGAAATAGGTTCTCGCGGCCAGTAAAGTCAGGGTGAAACCCAGCTCCGAGCTCGATTAACGCTGCCACTCGACCGTTAACCGAGATCCGCCCGGAATCAGGTTTATAAATCCCGGTCAGCAATTTGAGAAATGTTGATTTCCCCGAACCGTTACGACCTATCAGCCCGACTGAGGCCCCGCGCGGAATCCGCAGAGTAAGATCCTTTATGGCATGAGTCACCACCGCGTCATCAGATTGCGGATTAAGCGAGCGTTTAAACGCCCCCAAGAGCGCACTCTTGATGGTTGTGTAACTACGATGCACCCGCGTGCGCCGCTTAAAGCTCTTGGTTAGACCGACAATATCGACGACGTACTCGGTCCCTGGTCGAGGGAGCTGAGGGTTTTCGACGTCGCAAGCAAGGGCGCCCGGTGACATCTCTACTTTGTCTCCTTACGAATGATGTGCACACCTGGCAGGTTGCGCCACCGCTCAGCATCATCCATTCCGTAACCTACAAACCACTCAAGCCCTGAGTGTTGAAAGCCAACCCAACACGGAACAAAGGTGGGCTTATCGAGTAATCGTCGTATGAGGGTGACGGTACGAACTTCACGCGCACCACGCGCGAGAAGCTCGCGCTCAAGCTCTTCAAGGGTTCTTCCGGTATCGCAGATATCATCAACTACGAGCACCACCCGTCCCTTAACAGCGAGCTGGTCGGCGTAGATAGCTACACTACTGCGCTCAACTCCGTTTTTGGTCCCCTCGTACGCTTCCGTCTTAATCGGCGCTATCTCAACCGATACCCCGATAGCACGAACCAGGTCGGCAAAGAAAAATATCCCTCCCCGCAGCACAGGGATAGCCAGAACGTCGGTGTGCGATTCATCCCACACACGCTGACACCAGGGGCGGATCTCTTCCCCTAACTCCCGTATCCGCGCGCTGATCGCACTTGCAGAATAGAGTTCTGAAAAGTACCCTGGGATGGGAGGCCTATACTCGGTATCTTGTTTTTTGGTTTTCGACACAACAACTCCGAACTGTAACTCCGAACTGTAACTCCGAACTGAAACTCCGAGGGGTAACTCCGAACAGAACAACTATGAACGCTCGATACTATACCGACATTTCTCCAAAAATTGCAATCAGGACGGCAGGTTGCACTCTTGTGGCTGTAATCAGCTTGTTAGGGTGCACGGGGGATAATTCAACCGCTGGTAACAGCGCCCCGGTACCAACACCAGGAGCTGTTGCGACCCCCGGACTTCTCGAGTCAATAAAGCGTAGCATCGGTGATGCTACCTCGAACGTGCAAGACGCTGTAGCTCCGCACGCAAACGAGCTGCAGTCGATGACAAAAGAGGAGGTCAAGAAGTTACACCAGTGGGAGTACCTGGTAGAGGCGGTCAATCTCAGCTCTGGAACTGACGCACTGCAAACACGGCTAACCTCACTTGGGCAAGAGCGGTGGGAGTGTTTCTCTATTGCCCCTGACGGCAACGACCAGGTGCGGCTTACCTGCAAGCGGCGACCGTACAGCTCTCTCGCGTATTTAAAATGCCTCTCAGGTTTGTAGCGTGGGGAGTTATGTTAGAGGTTAACCAGATGATGGAGCGCCTACCATGAAACGGTCCTCAAAACTTCGTGCTCGAGCTTCATTTACTTGGTTCCTCTCTGTGGGGCTCGTAGCACTTCTTGTTGCAAGCAGCGGCTGTGGACCGAGCCGTGCAGTTATTCCGCCGGGAGAGATCCCACCTGCCCCGCAAGTTTCAGCCGAGGACGAGCAGTATGGCCATAACGTGCTCAGCGAACTAACGCGGCAATACCCACTCGAGCGCAGCGACGCTGCTATCAATTCAGTGCGCGATATCGTTGAACGTCTTGCGCGCGCAGCGAACGCGGCGAACGAGCCGTGGCACGTTTTTGTTTTACGCGGAGACTCTGTAGTCAATGCGGCGGCCACAAGGGGGAACTACGTAATGGTGTGGACCGGGCTACTGCGGCTTGCGCGCACTGAGGGTGAGCTCGCAACGGTATTGGCACACGAATTGGGGCACCTTCTTGCAGGCCACACCCAGCCAACCGCAGCAGAAGAGGCGAGCGCGATAATAGCTCAAACCACGGGAGATATCGCAGGGCAAGTGCTTGCTACCCAGGGTTCGTACGGGGTTCTGGCGTCAATTGCTGGCAGCCTTGTCACCGAGGCGATTAAAGCGGTTGCGGTAAACCCAGAGAGTCAACGCCAAGAGTTAGAGGCAGACCAGATCGGCTTCTTCCTTATGGCGGATGCTGGCTATGATCCAAACGAAGCACTTGCGATCTGGTCCACGTTATCCGCAGACAACGGCGGCTCGGCCCTTCAGTTCCTCTCTAGTCATCCAGCAAACGAGGAGCGACTAGAGGCTCTGCGCGCACTTTTGCCACGGGCTGTGCGGCGGTATGAGGATGCGATCAGGAAGACGCCACCCTCAAATCGCACCCGGAATGTACCGCCCACACAAGCACAGGATGACTCTTTCTCCTTCGGGCGTGACTCGGTCACGCCAACCACTTCTCCCGCTTCAGCAGTACCACCGGTTAGCTCACCTTCATACCGTAGAGAGCCAGTTCGCCGCCGAGTACCCGCAGCGGCGCTGGGGTGGGTTGTGGTCGAGCCAGACACCGCAGTGCGGCAGGCACCGTTTGGAGAATCCACTATTACAGGTACTCTTCCAAATGGAACCGCGGTGGATATAAAGGGCAGGGTCGGATCGTTTTACGAAATATCTCTTCCATCCCAGGGATTCATCCCGACCTACGCTGTTTCGCCGGTGCGGTGAGAACCACTGGGATTTCATGTGTTACGCAGGCGAGCTTCGACACGACGTGCTTGACACTGTGTTTCGCCGTGTCTGCTGCATGGCATGCGCTGCCTTTAGTAGACCCTTCGCCTGCTGGCTAGCAAAGGTATAATCTATAAGATCGCCTGCGCTCGCTGTGCCACCATCCTTTACGTACATCTCAAGCGGGGGCACAGCGAAGAGGAGCCTTCCGTCTGGTAATTCACACACCATACGAAGAGGAAGCGCTGCCGCCTCGGCAAGCTGAGCGCCGTCGCGCGCAAGGTGGTCTGCGATAACGTGTAGGCCGGCCAACGCCTTGCCGTTCGGAATATTGCGCACAAACGCCAGATCGGTGAACTCCGTCAGCAGGCCCTTTGGATGGGCTGTTTTTAACACACCCATGACACGCGACTGGATTAGGTCATGCACAATTCCCTTTCGCTCACTCTCAACCGCATGGGCAGCACTAACGGTTACATCCGCCACCTTACCTCGCACCCGCACTATCGGGATATCGAGACAAGATTGAAGGAGCTCCGCAGCAGAGGCGACCCAGGCAGGATCTTCGTGTCCATTCTCCCACGGGTCTGCGTCCTCTCTCGCTCCAGCGATGACGACGGCCCGCACCCGGGCCTGCAGGTCAGGATTGAGCCCCAGCTGAAGCGCAGCCATACGATCATCGCCTAAACGCTTAATAAACTGATACGCCTCGCCCGCATTGAGCGATAGCAGGTCAACTACTCGGGCATCTTTAATACGCGCCCAGTTCTCAAACTCAATGCTCTTTGATTTAGCTTCAGTGTAACTTAGAGCAACACTGGCTCCACTTGCGTGCAAGGCAGCTACATGTTGAAGGAACTCTATACAGCTCGTGCTATCCTTTATGTACTGAGCTCCCGTCAGGATGACCACATCGTTACACTTTCCCAGCTCACGGGTCCGCTCAAGCGACAGGGACCCGAAACCCCGCACGCTCGATGAGCCTGTAATCAGCACATCGCACGCGGTGAAGTGTTCCCGCGCAAACTCTTCACCGTTTACAGCCACCGCCGCAACCGACGCTGGTAAAAGATTATCCCCTCCTCCGTCAGCCAGCAGCGCGAAATGTCCAGCACTCTCTCCCTCCGCGGAAATATCACCCAGTCTATTAAACTGCCCATCGTCCGCCACAACGCGCAGGTCTTTCGGCAAAAGGTCGGCTACACCGCGCGGCATTGCCCCCAACGCCATCATAGTAACATCATCTTTAAGCGCTCTGCCGTGCAGGGAGTTCGCAGCAGATATGCCGCCGATTCGGGGCTTTAAAGGCCCATCACCTCCGTATGATTCCTTCAAAACGCGATGAATCCAGTCACGCACGGGCGCTGTTGCGGTAAGGCGAATTTTGTCCCGCCCGTGGGTAGCCACCCACCGCACAACAGAGGCGATAAGCTTTACCGGGTCGTCCGAGTTTTCCCACAGGAAGCCAGTTCCAGGTCCATTGGCGATGGCGTTTTTGAGTTCGTCTCCCCGGCCCTCATTGACCAGCTCGTTTATAAGAAGCTGGACCCCATCTGCTTTAACCGCGTAATCCACCACCCTGCTTGTCGGTGCCATCAGAATCTTGGTGCCGCCGTTAGGGGGCAACTTGCGCCGCTCCCTTAAAAAATCGCGCTGCGCAGCGCTGTAGGCAGTGCTTACGGCATTAAGCTGCTCGGGAGAGACTGAAGGGTGCGCCTGCCGGCCAGCAATTAACTCCTTGACCCCAAGGCCACTCTCCGGGCCTATCCCGAAACGCGCTGCCTGTGCATGCTCAAGAGCTCGAGCAACCTTAACAGCGTAAACCGGCCGCGGGGGTAGCTTCGCAGGTATTTCCAACCGGCTACCAGCACTAACAAGAGATGAACTACTTCTCATGGCTCCTGACCTTACCACGAGCCGCTGATTTTACCGAGAAAAAAATTCCGCTTAAGTTTGTCTGAAGCTAGCCGAATCTATACCCAGGAGAGAAGTTTCTCCTCTACACGGATGTAGAAGCTGTATGGTAGTAAAAAGCGTCCAACCAGGTGAAGCAGTTAGTCCCGGGTTTTCTCAGGAGGCGTCCAGAGTTCAAGTAACTCAGCGGCCCGATAACTCCGACTCCCCCAACCTTCGCGAACCGTACTCCCTTGATATTAGCTCGGGCAGCTACAGCAATCGGTCAGTCGCCAACCACGACCGAATAGCCCTTAACGAAGCGATAGACGCGGTGCAGTTAGCACTTCACTCAGTTAGCTCCATGGAACAGATCGTTGACGGAGTTGATGGGCTGGCATCCGTTGCAATGGAGAACGAGGGCTCGGAACGTACACTCGTGCTGGTCGAAAAGGAGGGCGCAGGAATGCTCAACGCCCTGCGCGATATTACGACCGCATCCACCTCCGCCGGCGTTCGCCCACTAGCAGGCGACCCGATTCGATTGGAGCTTGAGCGAACTCTTGGGCCGGTCCTCGAAGTGATCTTGCCCGACCAGAAAAAAGACCCTCTCGGGATTCAAAAGTTATCATTTGCCTCCAAGGATATGATCCTTGCGACGGTTGCAAAGATCGCTAACGCCAGGGAGCAATTAAGGGACTTGCGAACAACTGTAACCGACGGCTTAGAGCAGCTGGCTATTATTGCTCAGGAGCAGAGAAGGCCATCTGCGGCTAAGCCGGGTTCAGGTGGGCTCCTGCAGGTCGCTGACGAGGCCCTTTCCGCTGCTTGGGACGTGCGCGAGCAGGTGCTTTCGCACCCTGACGGAGAGGAACGCCCGCACCTGGTACGCCACGAAAGCGCCGTCGATTTATTGAGCAGCTTTCACGACGGGCGAGTCAATACCAGGGCATAAGTGCTACCCCAACAGCCCTTTTGTGGTTGCACCGGTTTCTGTGTTAGCATCAACCGGATATGTTTGACTTTCTCCATGACAAGCTCGACGGAGCACTCCGAAAGATTCGCGGCCGTAGCGTTTTAACAGCCGCTGATGTTGAAACCACCCTCCGCGAGGTGCGCACAGCACTCCTCGACGCCGATGTTAATTTCAAAGTTGCCAAAGACTTCTGCGCACGTGTGGCCGAGAAGGCCGTGGGTGATGCGGTACTCAAGAGCCTCTCGCCTGACCAGCAGATTATTAAGCTAGTGCACGAAGAGCTCACCGCTACGATGGGTGGAGAAGCGGCTGAACTTAATCTGCGCACTGCGCCACCGACCATTATTATGGTTGTGGGTGTGCAAGGATCGGGGAAGACTACCACGTCAGCAAAGCTGGCGCGTTTTCTGAAAGAGAGTGGCAAGAAATCACCCCTGCTCGTGCCAGCCGACGTCTACCGGCCTGCTGCTATTGAGCAGCTCAAGACTCTTGGTGCTGCACTCTCTGTACCGGTATTCGATTCACAGCCAAGCGATAAACCGCTCGATATAGTTATCCGTGCGCGTGATTTTGCAAACCGCAACGTTTGTGACGTCATGATCATTGATACTGCTGGACGGCTTCAGATAGACGATGCGCTCATGACCGAGCTACAGCAGATCGTAAGCGCGATTCAGCCTCACGAGATCCTCCTGGTAGCAGACGCTATGACCGGACAGGAGTCGGTAAACGTAGCGCAGACGTTCGACCAGCGTCTCGCACTAACTGGGCTCATCCTCACGAAGTTAGACGGCGACGCGCGCGGTGGAGCTGCACTCTCGATGCGCGCTGTAACCGGAAAGCCGATTAAGTTTGTCGGAATGGGAGAGAAGTCTGATGCTCTTGAGCCATTTCATCCAGAGCGAATGGCGTCCCGAATTCTCGGAATGGGCGATGTGCTTACCCTTATCGAGAAGGCGACTCAACAGGTAACCCTTGAAGATAGCGCTGCTCTCGAGAAGAAATTCAAGAAAGATCAGTTCTCCTTCGAAGATTTTCTGAGCCAGATGAAGATGATCCGAAAGATGGGGAGCATCTCCTCACTGGCCTCGATGATACCTGGACTTAACAAGTTCGCTAAGCAGATAGACCCAGAGCGGCAGGAGAAGGAGTTTTCCAAGATGGAAGCGATAATTCTTTCGATGACGCATCAAGAGCGCCGAAATCACGAGATCATCAACGCTGGCCGACGACGACGTATCGCCAAAGGCTCAGGAACGAGCGTTGAAGAGGTAAATCGCCTCATCAAGCAGTTCGTTGAGATGCGCAAGATGATGAAGCAGCTAATGAAGATGGGCCCAGGCGGCCTGTCGGGGCTCTTCGGAGGTGGTGCTGGCGGCCTTGGGGGCCTTGGTTCGCTGTTCGGGCGGCGGTAGTAGGTAGGCAGGTAACGTAAATTCAGTATCTTAGCAGACTTTGCCGTACCTTCTGCCAACCCTTTACCATTCTGTCCGTTTTGGTATACTACCGGCCTTGTTTTTATTTAGCCGTATATAGGAGTTATTGTGGCAGTAGTTCTTCGTCTTGCTCGACTCGGTAAGCACAAATCACCAGCGTACCGTATCGTTGCCACCGACAAACAGAATAAGAGAGATGGCCGCTTCCTTGAGGTTGTGGGCACGTACAATCCCCTCTTCAACCCAGCACGAGTTACCGTGAAGGAAGATCTGATTAAGAAGTGGCTTGGTCTCGGCGCAAAGCCGTCCGAAGTTGTTCGCTCGATCATTAAGCGCTCGCTTCCTGGTCTTGTAGAGGGACGAGAGGAGCATCAGAGAGCTAAGCTGCAAGCTGCTCGCAAGGCCCGCAAGGCTCGAGCTAAGGCACGCGCTAAGTAAAGTCGAGTACCGGCTCAACGAAGACGCGGTCTGGTTCTCGTAATGGGAATCGGCCGCGTTTTGTTTTGTTCGCAGGAGCTAGCCGTGTGGAACGTTGAACTGCTAACGATCTTCCCTAAAATTTTCGAAAGCTTTCTTGGCGCAACCCTTGTGGCGAAAGCGATTGAACGTGGCCTCTTTTCACCCACCGTCACCAATATTCGTGACTTCTCAGACCCACCGCACCACAAGGTTGATGATACTCCATACGGCGGCGGCGCAGGGATGGTGATGCTGCCAGAGCCGCTGATGCGCTGTATAGAGGCAGCTAAGGCGCGCCGCCCCGATGCACGCGTAGTGCTGTTTTCTCCAGCCGGAGAGCGCCTCACTCAGCAGAAGTGTCACGAGCTTTCAAAGTGCGAGTCGCTTATTTTTGTATGTTGTCGTTATGAAGGGGTCGACCAAAGGGTTGTCGACCTGGCTGTTGACGAGGAGATCTCTATTGGTGACTTCGTTGTGATGGGTGGTGAAGTACCAGCTATGCTTACAATTGAGGCATGTCTTAGGTTGAGACCTGAAGTGCTTCACAATGCAGACTCAGTACTACACGAATCATTCTCTCCTCACCTAGGCGAGGACGCGCACATCGAAGCGCCGCAATACACCAGACCGGAGGTATTCCGTGGTGTGCCCGTACCAGAGGTGCTCCTGTCTGGAAATCACAAAGCGATAACTGAATACCGGCGGCGCGAATCTATCCGTCTATCAAAACAGCGTGCGAGGTCGTGATGAAATCTACTACTGGAGGAGATCTTTACGTTGCTCTGCTGCACGACAAGATGGTCGATAAGACCGGTCGGCTCGTTACCACGTCCGTTACTCCGATCGACGTGCACGACATCTCGCGCAGCGCACGCACCTATGGAGCTGCCGGATTGTTCGTCGCCCACCCGTCTCAGACGATTCGCGCGCTGATACGGACCATCAAGAGCCACTGGGATGGTGACTTCGGGTCGAACTACAATCCCAATCGCCAAGACGCTCTCGGCGTTCTCTCAATTGTCTCTGACCTTGATGAGGCGGTGATGCACATTGAGCAGCGCAGCGGAGCTTTGCCGAGCATCATCGCAACTTCTGCTCGTGATGGCGCTGACAGGGTGAGCTACTCCGATATGCGCGATAAAATGGCTACCAGTCAGGGTCCGTTTTTGCTGCTGTTTGGCACCGGTTGGGGAATGAGCGAAGAGCTTATGAGTAGGGCCGACTACATTTTAAAGCCGATTAACGGCCCAACAGATTACAACCACCTCTCCGTGCGCGCTGCCTGTGCGATTATCCTCGATCGACTGCGAGGCGCTTAGCCGTTACTACAAAAGTTGTAGCAGCGTAGTGAGTGCCCGTACACGGTGACTCGGAAAATCTCGGCGCTCACGCATCAGCACTGAGAGCGACTGGCTCTCTCCATGTGGCACGAAGTAACTTGAGTACGGTAACTCCGCCACCACAGGCGCGCCACGATGGAGGTCAGGAATGAAGTGACCAGCACACACACCGCGTACTGAAATGCTGCGCCCGCTTGGATACACAAGCGCCATACAGCATACAAACTGCGCTGGGTACTCAACCCCGCACGGTAACACCTCTAGCAGGCGGCGTAACCCAAACCCCTTGGTATAGACCCCTGGAAGCCCTCCCAGCGCATCAACTTCAAACCCTGTGTCATCAACCAAAACCGGCTCCCCGCTCCAGCGGGCGTAGGACAACCCCTTTATGAGGGCGTTCTCCTCGTAAGTTACACCAACTTCGGCGGCTTCAGGGGGTTGGGATGCACATCCGAGGTCCTTCAGCGCCCGGATGGTGTATCCAAGGGGTGCTGCGGCGCGGCTTACCTCTAAGACCTTGCCCTGATTAAAGCTGCCAAAGAGCAAAGTCCTCTCCGAAACCATCTGCATACAGACTCTTTTCCCCTGTCGGCGTCTTGCCCCTCAGTGGTACACTATAGGGATGGAACACGTTACGTGGTCAACGGTTTTATCGTTCTTTAATACCCAGATCCTCTTAGCTGCATTCCTCGGCGCTATGATCGGAGTTGAGCGTGAGCTTGCAGGGAAAGATCCAAGCATCCGCACCTTCGCTCTTATCAGCATGGGAAGCTGCATCTTCACACTTCTCTCAGTTGATGTCCTTGTAGATTATCACGTTGGTGACCCGGGGCGAATAGCCGCGCAGATCGTTCCTGGTATCGGTTTCATAGGTGCTGGAACGATCTTCCGCTCCAAGTACGGGGTTTCTGGTTTTACTACCGCTGCATTGATGTGGGTTACCGCCGGTATCGGTATGGCAGTTGGCTTTAAGCGCGCTGACCTTGCGATATCAGCTACGATCACTGCAATTATTATTACCCTCTCCCTTCGCCTGCTACATCGCGTTATCCGGCCACTGCGCAAGAGCCGAGTCCCTGAGCGGACTACCGACTCATAGTCCGTAGTCATCGGATTGGATTGCTGCTTGGGTGTCCCCATCTGTACGATT
>JBIIHY010000063.1:0-11377 GCA_044235305.1 Bdellovibrionota bacterium | reverse complement strand
AATTACACTGAGTTTCCAAGAGCACTACAAAATCGAAACAACACCGGAAACTAGCGGGCGGTGGGGTGCAAGAGAAACGCGGGCACTGCTTGCTCTCCGGGCAAGTCCTACATTAGCAAGCAATTGAAGTAGGTAGCGGAGCTAAAAGCTGCGCGCTCCCCTACCGCACTCGTACCGTTGAAGAAGTCTCGCCGTAGTCGTTTTCGACTCGACACCTTACCGCCCGCGCTCTAGAGCTGCTCGGCCGCTTTAGCCTGAATGAATAGCTTCCAGATGACGAGCTGTAGGAGGATCCGCGCACCTTTCCGGAACACAGGAGATCAACGTTTTCATCACTCACTGCATCGCCCCACGCATCCGTCATACGACCGGAGAGGATAGCAACCGAGCCGCGCCTTTTTGCTTTTAAGGTAAGGTAGTAGGCATCGGAATCTGGTGAGTCGTCAACAGGAGGGGAGTCCGGATCTGGCTCGGGAGTTGGCGTCGGAGCGGGTGCTGGATCGGAAGGACTCGGCGTTGTTCCAACAGCCATCGCTACGGCGGATGCTGCGTTTATCCTTCCACCTGATGCAACTCGAGTTGATAGCGAAGAGATCGGATCAACAGTTTGCATCAGGATTGATTTGACTTGGGCATAGGAGAGTCCAGAGTTAGCGGCCTTCATGAGTGCAGCTACCCCTGCTACATGCGGGGTGGCCATCGATGTGCCACTGTACGACGCGTACCCTCCGGGAATCGTGCTCACGATACTATTGCCAGGTGCTGCCACGTGTACTGTCGTGCGGCCCCAGTTAGAGAAGCTCGCTAGAGAGTCGGATGATGTTGTGGCTGCAACAGAGATCACGTTCTCGTGCACAGAGTTGGCTGGATACGAAGGCGTGACATCATTGTTGGCTGTTTCATTACCGGCTGCTACTACAACGAGGATATCGGCTGCTTTAGCACCAGCAATCGCATCCTCTAATATGGAGCTATTATCTGAGCCTCCAAGTGACATACTGATGACAGAAGCACCTCGGGCTACAGCGTAATCGATTCCTGCAGCGATATCTGAGAGGTAGCCAGAGCCCTGATTATCAAGCACCTTCACAGCCAGCAGACCTACCTGCCAGTTTACACCAACTACGCCGACACCATTATTGCCGCGCGCGCCGATAGTGCCTGCGCAGTGGGTGCCGTGGCCGTCATCGTCGTATGGGTCACCGTTACTGTAAGCGAAGTTGTAGCCGAGATAGTCATCAACGTAGCCGTTTGCATCATCGTCAACGCCATTTCCTGGGATCTCTCCTGCATTAATAGAAATGTTTGCGTTAAGATCAGCGTGCGAATAATCAATTCCGGTATCTATCACCGCTACCTTTACTGCAGCGGAACCCGTAAGCGTATCCCACGCTACGGGTGCACTTATCTTGGTCATCCCGTACAGTTGGTTGTACTTAGGGTCGTTCGGTGTTGCTGATTTAAAGAATAGAGTGTTCGGTTCACACAAAATATCGAGGCCAGGGTTAAGACTTCGCAACTCCTGACACTTCTTAGCGATCGCTCCCTCATTTGCTACTACGGGACTCTTTGCAGCAAATGCCGCAACCTGCGCATCCGAAAGTGCTAAGACTCCGACTCGGCCACGACTACCTATCGACGTAACACTCTTCTTGCCGGGAACCTTCAGCGCTTTTACGGTTTTATTTGACTGAGCAGTAAAGCCGGCTGACCGAGGAAGTCGAATCGCTATCTCTTTGCCGGGAACAACCATCTTCTGGGGCGCAGCATATGCGAGTGACGCGGACCCCAGAGTAAGAGCTGAGAGGAGAACAACCACATACGCTGTTGAAAGGATCTTCTTTGGGCTTTGCATACGACCACTACGACATACTAGACATCACCCGATCCCCCGCCCGTGATAGCATTCGACTTTAGTGTGCT
The DNA here is from genome assembly GCA_044235305.1 of Bdellovibrionota bacterium. Lineage (GTDB taxonomy): Bacteria > Bdellovibrionota_C > UBA2361 > UBA2361 > OMII01 > OMII01. The sequence goes on along the minus strand of JBIIHY010000063.1, from coordinate 9,454 downwards.
AAGACGTAAGCTTTCACCGCTCCTTTTTTGCTACTATTTGCGTATTGTCCCGAATTTAAGGCCCAAATACCTAACTACAATAAAAATATTTCCCCGCAGAATCGGACCTCATGGTACCGGCTATAGGCACCTGCCGCTCCGCATTTTTTGCGCAGCTAGGGAACGGATTAGCATATTGATGATAGTAGAGCGACATCCACCGCGGTGTTCGAATAAAAGCAGACGCCACTGTTGTGGTATTGAGAGCCTTGAGGATAATGTGGTGTATGTGTCGACGTTACTGATGTGTAGTAGTAGTGCAGAGGCGCATCAATCACCATTTGAGTTATTTCGAATGCGCAACCAGGTAAGCTAATCGAATAGAAATAAAATCGAGTAGAAATAAGAGGAGTAGCCATGAGAGGATTATTTTTTGTGTCAACCGTTTTGGCGGTGCTTCTAAACTTCGCCATCTCGGCACCATCCGCGCACGCTCAGCTAAGCCGCTCATGTAAGACCGTGCGAAGCGTCACTGGAAGAGAGTTTCTCTACAAATCAGAGATATCAGATCACATCTCAAGCACTGACAGACGTGCAACGGGCCCAACATTTATCTGTAACCAGGTCTGCCCAAGCGGCTTCCCAATCAGCGTATTCTATTCTGATGGCACGCTCGCTGCCAGGCTTGGATATTACGGCACTTGGAATGTAACTGGTAAGCCACGCGCATACTGTGCAGCAGGTGGAACGCCTCAGTGTTTCAACTCGCGCATCAGCAGAGATTCGCGTCGCAGCGGCCGAGATGGCAAGCTATATGTACGCACTCGAACTGGTTCGAATAGCGTCTGCTACCGAGTTAATCCGCTCGGAAGAACAGGAAATCCGCGCTAGGAAACTGGATTATCTCGCCGCCAGGAGATTATCTCTGCGGCGGCGAGACCTGCCTCAATCCCCTTATTCTTCTCATTATCGGCAGAACGCTCTGCAGCGTATTCAATCTTGTCGACGGGGAGCACCTCGTTGATGATTGGGATATCACACTCAAACATCACCCGCTCAAGACCACTCATACAGAGGTCTTTTACCATTTCAAAGTGGTAGGTATCGCCCTTCAGAATTACACCGAAGACAACGATAGCTTCGAGCCCTGGCGAGCGCTGGGCAAGTCGACGCGCTGCCAAGGGAATCTCAAGACAACCTGGCACAACGTGGGTTTCAATTTTTGAGCACTCAGCCGCTTTAAGGACTTCGATGCATTTTTTCGTCATCGAGTCTGAGTATTCGCGGTACCACTTAGAGAGAATAATAGCTACGTGGGCTCCAGGGACCTTCACCACGGAGGCTGGGTTGTAAGATGTTTGAGCCATATCTTAAGGATAATACCGGAGAAAGGACTTGAACCTTCACACTCTTGCGAATATTGGATTTTGAATCCAACGCGTCTACCATTCCGCCACTCCGGCTTGAGTATGGTGGTTTTAGACGGAAATGGGGAAGAATTCAAGCGGTGGGGTGCCAGGCAAGGTAAGGACAGCTCGTGTCGAGGATATAAACCAGATCTAGGACTCACCTTTCGGCGAATCAAAAACCTAATAGAAACCCCCAATCAAGCCGCGTTTCTTATTAAGAAACCGCTACCGGGCAGTGAACCCATAGCGCCCTTCCTCGATTACGTTCTCCAAAACGGTTTCCCGTTAGAACAAATCACCTGTGGCAATCTGCTTTTTGGCGCAAAAGGGAAGTGTAACGCCGCTCAGGAACCAGCACTCTCTTCAAGCTTCTCCACCAAAGGGATGATATCTCCGATGGCTTCAAGCAGAAGAGGCGGCCGTCCAGCGCTCCCACCGACCTCAACAACAGCTACGTGCCCGAAGGTACGCATCTCATTGTCAGTCAGGAAGGCAACCACCGGCCCACTGAGGACCTGGCCGGCTTTATCTGTCACCGAGTACTGAAGCCCATCTGCACTGATGGTACCGCCGGAAATCCCAAAATATTGGGTGAGGTTCCCACGGAACTTCTCCTGGCCGTTCTGACGGAAGATGACACCTTTTACAGTGACCTCCCTTTCAGCGACCGATCCATTAAGAACCCGGCAGTTCACCTTGAAGTCCCGAGCAAGGTCGGGCTCCTCAAAAGATACCGCTGCGTTCCACGAGAAAGTTCCTTTGACGAACTTGCACAGCGCAACGAGGAAAAAGTTAATCCCCCTCGTTTCGTGGTTATAGCAGGCAACACCGGCATCAAGTACCGCAGGCCTGCTCTCCTTGGCAGCATCCGCCAACTCTTTCAACGCTGCCTCAGCTTGCCCCTTTGGGACCACGACCGCCCAATGGGCGCCCTTGGCCTCACCCCCTCTAAGGAGAAAGAGGGGCTCAACACCGGCCTCCAAGGGCAGGACGCAACGCTCCCGCAACTTACCGCTTCTTATTGCCATAACTCAATTCGTTAACCGACTTGCGGATTTCCCACGACTCACACAACGTCAAAAGACGCTATGCACGAAGGCTATCCAAAGGATGCTGAAACTTTGTCATCACCCTATGGATAGCCCAAATGAGGGTACGAAGTGAAAGTCACTACTAGCGCGACATTCATCTCTCAGCCCTCATAAAAAACCTTATCCTCGACACGTATGCTGATGTGAAAAGAGCGCCATAAGTCGAAAATCATCATTCAGGCGGCGCCTTTAGTCAAACAGTGACAAGCCTCCGTTCGAGGTATGTGGGGATAGAATCCTCGTACGTCAGCCGAGCAATCGCCGTTAGTACATTAAGCCGCACACGGTTTCTGTTGCTTTGGGGAAGATCCGGGTACGAAGCGTCAGCTCCATCTCCCCGTTTAGCCCCTCGGGGCTGACGTAACTCATCGATTCCGAGCGCGTCGAAAAATTGTAGGGTATGAAACCATCCGGTATGGTCCGCTTCAGTGATTCTATCAAGAATCCTGTCATCAATAGAAGCCACTCCTCGCGCAAGCGGAAGCGAGGAGAGGGGCTTCGGTGTAAAAATTTCCCCTCGGTAAAGAGGCCTTAGACTTCCGTTGAGCACTGCCTTACCGGCACACATCAGTGAGGCGAAATCACGCGCAGAGAGATCTGTTGCCAAAGGAAGACTCCACGGCGCTGGCGACTGCACCGCATTTGGTCCTGTCTCTTGGAACTTCATCCCTACACCCAGTACGTAGATTGTCATAGTAAGCTAGGGCTGATGCGCAGCGATGACAACAGCGCACTTCAACACCCTACCCTACCCTACCCTACCCCAACTCTATCCCGCGCAAACGACTGCGCGCACACACTCTCAGCTCGCTCGGCGAAGACCTTGCGCCACGGCTCCTGTGCAACAGCATCGCGCTTCTTAAGCTCAGCGAATTTGATCATCGCTGATATTGAATTCATCAACACTATCGTTTCAACGTCGCGCTCATAGTTATTGCGATACTCAGCTCGTGACATACCGTAGCCACGCAACACCGCTTGCAGATCACGCTCAATCCGCTCTGCTGAATGACCGTCACGAGCCAACACGTACACCATCGAAGCAACTTCGTACTGAAAAGCCGCACCCGAGCCAGCAAATTCCCAGTCGATAATCGAGCGCACATTGTGCTCATTATCAACAAGATAGTTTCCAGTATTCCCGAGGAGATCGCGGTGAAAGAGTTTGGTATCTGGATCAATTTTAATAAGTTCCTCAGCTCGCGCCTCAAGCCAACGCATCATTGCTGAGCTAATCGGGCTATGCTTAATGGTATCTATCTTTGATCTTACAAACCCTTCAAATGTTGAATGAAAAAAAGATCCCTGTGCAGCGTTAAAGTCAATCCCGTATCCAGGAACTGAGATCTTATGAATTTCTCGACACACCTCTCCTAGCTGCTCAAGGAGATGCGGCAATGCGTCATTGAGCGTGTGAGACTCAGAAGCTGGCTTGAATGGAACCATCTCCTCCATCATAAACCCGTACTCCTTCAAACCCTTTCCAGGAATATCGAGTACAATACTTCCTATGCCGCCCGAAAGCAGCTTCGGCACGAACGAGAATCCCTGAAGCTGGGAAAGAATTGCATACTCTTTCTCTAAGTGTGGCACGCTGCGACACAAGCGTGCTTCAGCAGTTGGAGCTTTTTCAGAGAGGCGCAAGATAAAATCTCTTGGCTCTTTTTTAAACGAGACTTTCAGTGTGAAATTAGACCAGCCTTGCCCAGCTATCGCCTCAACCTGCGGTGCGCCCGAACTTCGGCCGAGAATGGCGTTTAGCTGCGGAGCCAGAACATGCGCCAGCACGCGCGCGGTATTAGTGCGGCGCGTAACACGCATAAAGTTATCTTCTTTGAATTCGTCTTGAACGCCCATATAACTCTAAACTCTAGCCGACACATTGTTATTGGAGGGAACGCGTGAGGTGTGCGGTTAGGGAAGCGATTAGGGGCGTAAGCTACTGAAAGAACTAATTCAATTCTGTTTACTCTGCCCGCTGGGATTCCACCCAAGGAGTTCTTACGCTCTGACCCTTAAATGCTCGAAAAGGATATCTTTGATAAGTCTGTTCTGAGCATCGCAAGAGAGATTTCTCCACTCTTCGTAAAATATAGATCGCGTATCAACTCCCCAGATCTCTTTGAAATATCTCTCCTTAAGCTTATCTCGACCGAGACGTGATTCACCATCTCTTGTCAGATGATACCGGTCGCCGTCACATTCAACGATGACTGACCGCCTTCTATCTGATGCGTCCCGCAAGAGTAAGTCTGCGAAGAAGCCGTCCTTCTCAAATTGCTTATGGACGATGATTTTTCTGCCACCTATCTCCTCAAATCTGTCGGCAACCTCACTTTCAAAGTGTGAGACATGTTTCTCAACAAATTTTTTCTGATTAGGGATCTCATCTTGCGCTGTTTGTACAAGCTCTAGTGGGAGTTCGTCTATCAACGCGCTAGCTGCCGCCGCCTGATACAACTGAGATACTGGACGAACCGTAATCTCGCTCTTAGGTGGGGTGTTCGACCGAAGATACTTAGCGTAATTCGCCAGAAAATCGTCCATTCCCAGGGTACAAAAGCTACGAGAGAACAAACATCCATCTTTGAAACTAAGTAAGTTAACGTTTTGAATGATCATTTCTTGCAATTCGTTCAGATTGAGACCTTCGGTGCATTGCACCTCCGCTGCTGCATAAACGAGGCGACCGTACCCTCTCGCTGTTTTTCCTATGGAGTCTCCTAGAGTCTGTTTGTTAGGGTTTTTAAGTTGTTCTTGTGCTTCCGAAAATATCAGCGGTAACGGCTTTCGCTCTCGTGCCCGAGAAAAGAACATAGCGATACCCGATAAACCATACACTGATATCTCCCCGCACTCAGGGAGCATTCTATCTAGCCATTTTTCAAAGTTGGTATCGTTTTTTACCCCTATTTTTGTAAGCTTGCGAAAGATGGTCGCACAATTTTCAGGCGACATTACCGGTAGCCTAGCTTCACAAGCTTCCATCCAGAATCGTAGGATTTGCTCTCGTCGCCACGAAGCACCCATGTGCTCGACTCTATCGATTTCGTCAAGTGCCTGTTGATATAGATCCGCTGGGGCAAGCGCCTTAGGTCGATCAGCGGAACTCGTAGCACCGGGCCGCGTTGTAGCAATAGCAGAACTATTCGTCATATATGCCTATTATGGGGTGTTTTAAAGGTATGGAGCATAGTCGTTGTACCGGCTCGATTATCCTTAGGTAACACTCTAATTTCAGCAATCACGGCACTACGTTGTAATCATAGAATGCAACATTTACTGACATAACCTCCATAACCCTGGGTGAATGCTATAAGGTATGGAAACGGGCCAAATATGTTACACCAACAACACCTCGGACATTCTAAGGAACACGCGGCTGCTTCGGTCGCCGCCTCTCAAGAAGGCTTCGGTAAATTAGTGCAAACCTATAAGGATTCTGCAGACCCCACCTTTCGGGGCAACCGAATTACGCATGAAAAATTATTGAAAGAGCTCGTAGCAGAGATCAAAACGAGAGTAGGCGGACAAGAGCCGGCGAGAATACTGGAGGAATATATTGCGGGTAATGGTGTAGAAAAAACTGCGGTGCTTTTTAACACCAAAGATTGGCACGTCAAAACCGAGAATGGTGACCTGCTAATTTCTGGCCCGGATCTCACGCCGCGGTTAACGATTGGCACTCCCGCTCCAATCAGCTCCTTAGTCTTAAAGGTAGGTCGTGGTTCGATCACAGTAATCATGAGAGACTTAGACCCCCTGCCTGGCGGTTTTCGCGAATTTAATCCTAAACCAGAGGAGCTGGCTGGTCGGAAAGATGCAGGCGTCGACGCCATCGACCCAAATGGCCCCGATTACCAACGTATACACAGAATTTACGACTTGCAGTTGGGTAAATCTGGTATAGCTCAGGAGGTTCGAGGCTCCATTCTTGCGAAGCGAGAAAAAGCAATAGAGGCAATACGGGTACAAGACTGTTTCGATAAGGCCAAGGAAGCCGTTGAGAAAAAAGGGTTTGCACACGCAATTTTTCAACTAGGTGACACAGCCTTTTTCAAGACATTCTCGGACTCCAGGTCCTTCCACGACTTTATCAAGCCCTTCGAGCAAAAAGGGCACTATGTAGGGTCATTTCACCGATCCAGTTGAACTTAAGGCTATAGAACCTCGCAGATGTTGGTTTGTAGCTGAGGCGCTACGGCGGCATGTACCCATACGGATCTAGCTCCAGCGGAGCTAGAAGCTCCGCGGTCCAAGAGGCGAAGCACTTTTATCAGCTAGCAAGCGCTGCGCGTATCTGACCCTCAACAACGCCCGATAGTGCTGTGGTCTCAACCTGACTGGGCTCGATAGGAGGAAGGAAATGTATCGTAACAGCCGTACCAAATGGCACCGGTAAGAAGTTGTACCGGAGCAGCTCCCAGTTTCCAGAGATTGCAACCGGTTGAATGATAGCTGACGGCATCGATGATACGAGCGTCTGTAGCCCGGTTGCCTTAAAAGAGCGCATCGCCCCATCACGCGCGCGAGTGCCTTCAGGGAAGATACAAGCAACCTGCTTATTGCGCTCTCGCTCCTCTCCAAACTCGCGTATCGCAGCAATTGCTTGCTTGGCGTCTTTTCTATCAATTAACACCGACCCGAGTGTTCGCAGCGCAAGTGAAACGCTTGGAATGCCACGCCCCAACTCTTTCTTGGCGATAAAACCTAGGTGTCGCTTACGACAGATCCACATCAACATGGGGATGTCGTACATACTCTGATGATTTGAAACGATAATAACAGACCTATCCGCGGGAAGCGTCGGCGTGCCAATCACTTTAAAAGATGCTCCAGTGACAATTCGAATATTCCAGATGATGCAGACGTTCATGATGTTTAGCACCCACATCTGCGCTGCTTTGCCGAAGATGCTCGCTAGCAACTGCAAGAGATGAAAGAGCGAGAGCAGGGCGAAAAAGATGATGAGGTAAGGCGGCGTAATGATCCACCCAACTACTTTTTGCAACTTTAGGCGAATAGGTAGTGTTGTCACTGCTCAGCTACCCTCCCCTCAGAACCGTCCGCATCAAGACACCGCTCCTGCATAGCAACTGCATGCTCTACCTTCTTTCTAAGCGTCTGAGAAATCGCACTTGAAGGCGCAAGGAGCGTGCTGGTCTTTAGGGCATTGAGGTATGCTCGCTTCTCGTCAAGACTACGGGTAGTCATGTGGAGGTGTCGAATTGTATCAAGTTCACGCACCCCAATAATGGCAGCTATACGCGTATGGCTGCTTGCCTGCAACAGATCACCGCGAACTAATTGTACGAGGTCTGAAACTTCCGGATTTAGCGTCACCAGCGCAGATACTTCTTTTGTTACCAGGCTCCACATTGCAGCAGCGATCTCGTTTGCAGTTACGTCCTTCCCGCGTTCCTCCAGCAACAAAGAAGCCACTCGCGCTATGCGGGGATTAAACGAGACCCACTCTTCTCTGGTTAAACCGAGCTCTTCATTACCACCGGCTTCCTCAACCGCTGCATAATGACGGTCGAGCTCATCGATAATCGCCGCAGAGAATCTCCGTTCAAGCTTAAATGTAAGTCCTGGGGCCTTTGTGCGCACTACATCCTCTGACGGTAACTACTGAACCGGGCTGATCTTTAACTACTAATCTTCAGATCTGCAACCCTGCCACCAGGCCATGACGAACGTCGTTTGAACCACTTAGGCACCGTGTGACGTCTTTACTAGGTAGAGAGTTGCTTTGGGGTAAATTTTTCGCCTCTCATGACGTCTTTCATCTCTGTTCAGTTATGGATGCACCCAGTACTATCACACGCAGGCTGCTACTATCTGCCGTCGCTGTTATCGGTTGTATCTCCTCTATGCTTGCCCACGCTGATGATTACATCTCTCCGGAACTAATTCGCATCAGCACGCCGCGTTACCAGGCGTTACCGTCTGAGTTCGAGCCAAAGCTTGGTACCTACGAATATACAGTTGGCTGGGAGAGCATCCCTGCCGCCTCCTGTTCAGTCAGAATCAGTCGCGAAGGTGAAGAGCTTGTTGTTGAAGCAGCAGCGCGAACATACTCAGCGGTAGATCTCCTGTACAAGCTACGGTATGACGCTGTGGGAAGGATCTCTGCTGCAACATTTTCACCGATAAGCCTCGATATCGACCACCGCGAGAACTCACGTATCAAGAACATCAATATGTCATTCACCCCGAATGCCGGCGGAGTGACCTCAATTCGTTCAAAGGGTCCAGATGACCCAGATAAGAAGGTTCTGCAATTTACTCCTCACAACAGGATCCTCGACCCCGTTGCCGCAGGTTTCTTAGCTAGAAGCCTCCGATGGAATGTTGGCGAGACTAAAGAGTTCGATGTCTTTAACGGAAAAAGCCGCTACTACCTTTCATTGAAAGCCATAGAGCGAACCACGATTGAGCACCTGGGAAAGAGCCACCACGTAATTGTAATCTCACCCTACGTGAGAAACCTGACTACTACGCGTCCGATTGCAAAGCTTAGAGAGGCTCGTATTTACGTCACCGATGATTCCGCGCGGGATGTACTAAAGATAACCAGCTCGGTGTTTATCGGGAGTGTTAATACGCAGCTTGTGTCTTTTACTCCCGACATCCAGTCAAACTTCCCAATCACCGTAGCTCAAGCAGCAAACGACGACTCAGTCAGGGCTCAGCTAAGATAGTGCGCTAGCTCTACCGCAGACCAGCTAATGCCGACGAGAGAGACTGCTGCTGTTGCTGAAGTTTACCCATAGTTGACTCGAGCCTAGCAAAACGTGCACGCATATCGTCCGCTTGACGCTCGATTGCTTTCTCAGCATCTGAGATCTGCTGATTGAGGCTTGTGATCTGCGACTTATTACTGTTCATCGCGGTATCGAACATACCGTTGAAGCGCGTATAAAGATCAATCGTGCCTCCTGTCAAAGAAGCGGTATCAGCGAATTGCTGTAG
>JBIIHY010000062.1:0-11387 GCA_044235305.1 Bdellovibrionota bacterium | reverse complement strand
CTCGGTTTTTACAACTGGTGGACATGTTGGGCCGACATACACAATTGTCGCGCTGGCAGTGAAGTTGGCTGATCATCTTAAGGAGGTCGTGCGGCCATGACAACCGAAGCCTCTCAGCTTTCCCGAAGAAATTTCCTTTACCTCTCGTTGGCGACTGCAGTAGCGGGTGTTGCGAGTGGTTGTCGCGTATTTTCGTTTGGAAGTGGTTCGCCTCTGGAGCAAGCTTTGGCTGCGATAGACCAGCAAGCTGCTCAGGTTGTTTGTCATGAGCTTGCAGCACAGGATGCTCGTTTTAAGGATAAAGACTACCTGACTAAGGCGCTTTCAGTGTTTGAGCCTGCAAAGGACAGCTCAGCGGGTAATGGGCCTACTACTGTCTCTACAGCTATCGTAGCTGACTTCCGAGCCCGGCGAACAGTTAAGGTGGCAGGTTGGGTTTTATCTATCACGGAAGCGCAGATAATATCCCTCAAGGCACTCAGTGTTTAGTGCGACGGATTCGAGTAATGCCAGAAAGCGATTCAGTTACGCGTGGTACGAAGACATAGTATCAAGTACGTCAGACACCTGATCAGCCGGTGATGCTTCAGGGGCTGCGGCCTTAGCTGGTAGGATGACCGATAGCAATATCCACAGGAATGAAAGCGAAGCGTAGACAACGCGTACCTCCTCAGGTAACCGCCACGTAAGAACAGCGATGAAGCTGCACCAAACTGTCCAGAGAGGAAATTCATTTGCGAAGTAAAATTGGTAAGTGCACACTGCGAGGGTAGCAGCCAGTACCATGGGCGAGAAGGTGACCTTAACGCAAAATACTAACCCCATGATAAGAATACTTCCGAAGAGCTGCCACATGGTTGGAGTGTTGATATAGACGGCAACGAGGAAGGATAAGAAAACGCATACAACCGAGAGAGAGTAGCCAGCTCGCACTGAACCCGATGGGCGGTTAGTTGATAGTTCCCGCCAGTAACGCCGTTGACGCATCACGCAGAAAAAGATGAGCGTAACTAAGAAAAAAACAACCGCGCCTCGAATTATCATTTCCATAAGTGTCCCCTTTAAGGTCCGACGCTATTGTGGTCCTTTGAAGCTTGCTACTCAAGCTGTTCTTCATTCAGGTTTCGTTAGGATTTATTAGTTCGGTAGGGGTCGTCTGGGGCGCGTTCTATGATAGATGCCCGAAATCACAGATATAATGCCTAACCTGGCGCATGCAGACTGCAAACTTAACTCTAGTGCTGGAGCTGTGAGCTGATTGGTCTCCAACCTATCAGCCTCATGATTAGCGGGTTCTGGTTCATCCCGATGAGGACTGCTTTTATCGGCAACAAGTGCTTTATGTTACCTGCTCATTAGAAGAGCTCTTCTTCGTAGTAGGTGACCCGCCCCTTTTGCGAGTAATGAGGTCCAGTAATTCCTGAGCCTTTCTTTTCACCAGTTCGTCACCGTTTGTCGCAGTGATGATGTAGAGTCGGTCAAACAGCTTACTGAGCGCATCTTTCCCAAAAAAATTAGCACCATCTTCAACGAACCGCTCTCTTACAGCTTCTATTGCTGCAAGGGTCTCTACAGATGATGAGGGGTGGTCGGAGTCAGGATCGGCATTAATAGCTCTCACTAAGGCGAGGCTTGGAGTTCTTTTGCTTGAGAATACTGAGGTGCCACTGGAAGGGGTTGAAGTGCTCTCTGGAAAGAAGGTAGCAGGAGCGACATGTGCTGGCTCTTGAGAATTGTTCGGCATGCGAAGGACGAGAGCACGAAAAGGGTCCTCGGTGTTTTTTCTGGGAGTAATGAGGGCTCCGGTGCGTGGCTTCTCTTCCCCCGCGATCACAATCTTGCCTGGTACGACTTTCAGTTGGGAGCTCACGCTATTACCTCAAGGTAAACAGAGAGACGCATACGCTCTGTTTGAAGCTGAAGACGATAGCAACGTTTGGGCGGTAAACAAAGAGTAATCTAAGTCCGAGATGCTGCTTTGTTAGCTAAACACCTCAGCCTCTGAGAATTTGACCCCCACGGCATCTTTAGCAGAGATAGTTGGGGAGCCATCAAAATGCCAGTCTATCGCCAATTCCGAATCATTCCAGGCGATACAGCGCTCTCCAGCAGGGTTGTAGTAATCAGTGGTCTTGTAGAGGAACTCAGCCGAGTCGGAGAGCACTACGAAGCCGTGAGCAAATCCTTCGGGTACCCACAATTGCAACTTGTTTTCAGCCGAGAGGATGCAGCCGACCCACTTGCCAAAGGTAGGAGAGCTGCGACGAATATCGACCGCAACGTCAAAGACCTCTCCTGATGTAACCCGCACAAGTTTCCCTTGCGGGCTCTGAATCTGATAGTGGAGCCCCCGTAGAACCCCGCGGCTTGAGAGCGAGTGATTGTCTTGAACAAAGTTCACCGATCGACCAACAGCGCTCTCAAAGTTGCGCTGAGAGAAGCTTTCGTAGAAGAAGCCGCGGGCGTCGCCAAACACTTTTGGTTCGATAAGGACTACATCCGGGATCTCAAGAGGTGTTGCTTTCATCGGCAAATCCTAACGTTTAGTGTAGTTGGTGTCGATCCACGAGCGATACTCGCCGCTTGTGACGTGTTGCACCCAGGTCTGATTTGTAAGGTACCACTCCACAGTTTTTTGAATTCCGCTTTCGAATGTCTCCGCCGGCTTCCACCCCAGCTCTCGCTCGATCTTTGAGGCATCGATTGCATATCTACGGTCGTGGCCTGGTCGGTCAGTGACAAAAGTTATCTGCGAAGCATACGATGCGCCATCGGTGCGGGGTTTGCGTTGATCGAGGATAGAGCAGATAGTTTTCACTACTTCGAGGTTCGGCTTCTCGTTCCATCCCCCAACATTGTAGGTTTCTCCAGGCGTTCCTGCTTCAAGCACGCGTCGGATGGCAGAACAATGGTCTTTTACATAAAGCCAGTCGCGCACCTGCTGGCCATCGCCGTAGATGGGTAGAGGTTTACCGTTAAGCGCGTTCATGATCACAAGAGGAATAAGCTTCTCAGGGAAGTGATACGGTCCGTAATTATTCGAGCAGTTTGTAGTAAGCACTGGAAGCCCGTAGGTATGGTGCCACGCCCTGACGAGGTGGTCAGACGCAGCTTTGGAGGCAGAGTAGGGGCTGTTTGGCTCGTAGGGATTAGTCTCAGAGAAGGGATGATCTAAGGGCTTAAGCGACCCGTACACTTCGTCTGTGGAAACATGCAGGAAGCGAAAAGTTGTTTTTGCGTCTTCGCTCAGAGCGCTCCAGTATCCACGTACAGACTCAAGCAAATTAAAAGTACCAACGACATTAGTTTGGATAAAGTCACCAGGTCCGTGGATAGACCGGTCAACGTGACTCTCCGCTGCAAAGTTAACGACAGCTCGGGGTGAGTGTTCCGACAGAAGACGCTCCACCAGGGTGCGATCTCCGATATCTCCGCGCGCAAATACGTGGCCGCGGTGGTCAGCCAGTGAAGCAAGACTTTCAAGGTTTCCGGCGTAGGTAAGCTTGTCGAGATTGATGACTGTTTCCGACAAGTGAGCGCACCAGTCAAGAACAAAGTTTGCCCCTATAAAACCCGCCCCGCCTGTGACCAGTATCGTCATATTTACACACTGCCGCTAAAATAGTGCGGCTACCTTAACTTATCGATTTCAAGTCGCGCAAGTTCATCGCAGCGCTCGTTTTCAGGGTGGCCGGCGTGTCCTTTGAGCCAATGCCAGTTGATCTTGTGGATCTGAACCAGGCTGTCTAGCTCCACCCATTGTGTTTGGTTTTTAACTGGTTTGCGGTCGGCGGTTTTCCACCCATTTCTCTTCCAATTGTGGATCCATTGAGTGATACCTTGTCGGAGATATTGCGAATCAGTGTAGAGATCGACCTGACACGGCGATTTGAGCGCTTTTAGGGCCTCAATCGCAGCCTGAAGCTCCATCTGGTTGTTCGTTGTTTCGGCGTTTCCCCCTGAGAGCTCTTTCTCTTTGCTATTGAAGCGCAAGATAGCTCCCCAGCCCCCTGGGCCGGGATTCCCCGAGCAGGCCCCATCAGTAAAGATGGTGACTTGCTTAAGGCCCTGAGGGTCGGGTGAAGAAGTTGCGGGGTGGCCTGTTTCTGCCATATCCCACTACTTTAGATCGGGCGCTTGTTAGCAGGAAGAACCGTTTTTCGTATGCGGATCGTTTTAGGCGTTGCTTCAATTAGCTCATCATCTCTGATGAACTCAATCGCACGCTCAAGGGTCATCGGCATTACTGGTGAGAGGATTATATTCTCATCCTTTCCAGCCGCGCGGATGTTCGTAAGCTTCTTCTCGCGCACGATGTTCACGTTAAGATCGTTATCGCGATTGTGCTCGCCAACAACCATCCCTTCGTACACCTCGTCACCAGGTTCAACGAACATAGTTCCACGAGGCTGCAAACCAAAGATTGCATACGCTGTAGCCGCGCCCTGCCTATCAGCAACGAGCGAGCCAGTCATGCGTGCAGTGAAATCACCCTTAAATAACTCGTAGCCTTTCAGGTACGAATTCATAAGGCCTGTACCGCGCGTGTCGGTGAGGAACTCATTACGGTAGCCGATGAGGCCGCGGGAAGGTATTTCGAACTCAAGGCGTACTCGCCCAGAGCCATGATTTACCATGTTCACCATCTTACCGCGTCGGATGGACAGCTTCTCAGAGACGATGCCAATAAAGGTTTCACCGCAATCAACTACGACGTGCTCAATTGGTTCGTGCTTCTCGCCGTTTACGTCTTTGTATATGATCTGAGGACGGCCGATAGTCACCTCAAATCCTTCGCGACGCATCGTTTCAACGAGGATCGCCATTTGGAATTCGCCGCGACCACGAACGATAACGCTCTCATCTTCTTTGGAGTCCTCTATCTTGAGGGCTACGTTAAAGAGGGCCTCTTTATAGAGCCGCTCTTTAATTTTCTGAGGTTGAACGAGCTTGCCGTCGCGTCCGCAGAACGGCGACGTGCAGGCTGTAAACTTCATCGAGATCGTTGGATCATCTACGGTAATTCGCGGAAGCGCCTGCGGTGCTTCCAGTGTGCATATCGTATCGCCAATAGATACATCCTCTACGCCTGAAAGGATAATAATCTCTCCAGCTTCGGCTACTTCTACTTCTTGGAAGTTTATCCCTTGGTATACCTGTAGCTTGGTTACTCGAAGAGGAGTTGGTTTGCCGTCCTCGCCGATACGCGCAAGCCGTTCGTTCTTCTTGGCAGACCCGTTAAATACGCGGCCGATAGCAAGACGCCCGAGGTAGTCAGAGTACGAAAGGTTAGTTACGAGCATCTGGAAGGGCTTTACAGGATCGTATGAGGGACCAGGGATGTTCTTGACGATTGCATCAAAGAGCGGCGCAAGGTTGGTGCCACGCCCTTCGAGGCTTGTTTGAGCGATACCGTCTCGTCCGATAGCGTAGAGCAGCGGGAAGTCGAGTTGGTCCTCTGTGGCGTCGAGGTCGATGAAGAGGTCGTATACCTCGTTTAATACTTCCTGCGGCCGAGCGTCGTGTCGGTCGATTTTGTTGATAACAACGATTATGGAACGACGAGATTCGAGGGCTTTGCGCAAAACGAACCGAGTTTGTGGCAACGGTCCTTCGGACGCATCGACGAGGAGTACCACCCCATCGACCATCATCAATGCGCGCTCTACTTCGCCACCGAAGTCAGCGTGGCCCGGGGTATCAAGGATGTTAATTTTAACGTCCCCCCACATAACTGAACAGTTTTTGGCAGCGATGGTGATTCCGCGCTCGCGCTCGAGATCCATGCTATCCATAACGCGTTCAGCTACTTCCTGATTCTCGCGGAAGAGTCCGCTCTGACGGAAGAGGTGATCCACAAGGGTGGTTTTACCGTGGTCTACGTGCGCTATGATGGCGATATTGCGGACCTTCGAATTGATTTCTTTATTGTGCTGAGTCATGACCGGGGCATGCTAGCCTAACCGAACCAATTGCTCAACTTTTTGGGGTTGATTAAAGACTTTCCGTGAAAGAGGCTTGTAAAGTGGCTTGAGCTAATACTTCCATGACCAACCCCCAGAGCACTCATACCGCCTCTCTTTCTCGATATCTCGTGTTTGCCATGCTTACAGGGATACTAGCGGGTTTGTTCCTTGGCCCGGCGGCTAGTCCATTAGGAGAGGTAGGAAAGCTCTTTATTCAGCTTATAAAGATGCTGGCGATTCCGCTCGTTTTCTTCAGTATTATGGAGGCAGTAATCGCTACCAACATAGACCGAAAGAAGGCGGGTCGTTGGGGGTTAATCATCCTGATAAATACAGCCTGTGCTCTTGGTATCGGCTTGTTTCTTTCAAATGTATTTCAGCCAGGGGTGACTTTTGAGCACCAGTTGCATCCCGCTCAGACAGCTTCTCCCGCCACCCTCTCACTAGATCTTTCAACCCTGGTCGCTGGGATTATCCCGAAAAGCATCGTGCAACCTTTTGCGGAGAACAACATCCTGATGGTGGTGCTACTAGCACTGCTTATTGGTGTGGCCATCCGTTCTTATCTTCACTCTGATAAAGCGGAGCTGAGAGCAACAGAAGTGGAGCGGGTGTTTAGGGGGTGTTTCTCAATTAGCTCGATCCTGCTCCTGTGGCTAATCCAACTTGCTCCCGCAGCTGTGCTATGCGTGACCGCAAAAACTGTCGGCGAGAGTGGGTTGACTCCCTTTAAAGGTCTCGCATGGTATGTGGGGCTAGCCACATGCGGAATGTTACTTCAGGTGGTGATGGTATATTCAGTTTGGATATTCGGCGTAGCGCGCATATCCTTTCGCTCTTTTATTAACGTCGCCAGCGCACCGGTAGCGCATGCGTTTGGCACTAATTCAAGTTTGGCAACGCTGCCTCTCACCTTGCACGCGCTCGATACACTTGGGATTAGCAAGGCATCATCACGCCTAGGCGCATGCATCGGAACTAATTTCAATAATGACGGAATACTCTTGTATGAGGCGATGGCGGTGCTTTTTGTAGCGCAGGCGTTTGGCATTGAGATGAGCTTTGGGGAGCAGATATTCGCAGCTTTTGTTAGTTTGCTGGCCGCAATCGGCGTTGCTGGTGTTCCCGAGGCAGGTGTTGTGTCGCTCTCTTTGGTTTTAGTGGCGGTTGGTTTACCGGTTGAAATCGTACCGCTGCTTCTTACCGTTGATTGGATCGTTGCTCGTGTGAGATCCGTTACTAATGTTTTAAGTGATATGACAATTTCGATAGCGCTTGATGCTGGGCACGTAGCTAAAAGCCACACATCGTAAAGTAGGCGCTCTCAAGCTGAGCAACAAACTTCTCGTATTGGCCAAGTGGACTCTTGTATAGCATCGAGCGAACGCTAGCGCGTAATGAGCTAATACGCTCAGGTTGAGAGGCAAGTGAGGTAGCAAGCCTAACGTATTCGTCATGGTCTTTGGCTACCAGCTCTCCCAGTCCTACTCGTTCGAGGATACTGTAGGAAACTCGAGAAACATGAGAGTCACCAAGTAACGCTATAATCGGAACTCCCATCGTGAGTGCATCGCACGTTGTTGTCGTACCGTTGTAGGGGAAAGTATCAAGAGCGATGTCGACCGAGTGGTAGAAGCTTAAGTGTTGGTCCTGGCTAGGGAGGTAGCCGATAATATCTATGCGCTGGTTTTCAATGCCGTATGAAGCAAATGCGTTAAGAATTCGCTCCCGCGCTGCCGGGGTATCGAGGTAGATTGACTTTATGCGCATCCGAGCTGTTGGGATTCTGTGCAAGATTTGACCCCACAGGTTCAACGTAGTCTGGCTAATTTTACGTACGTTGTTTGCGCTTCCAAAAGTAATGTAGCCGTTGGTAAGAGCAGGGAGTGTGTTTACGGCGGGCGGCTCGCTGTGTGGCTGAAAGCAGTTGAAACCACCTGGTAGTCGAACAAGTTTCTCTGTGCAGTGCGATTCGTAACCAGGAGGGTCTGTAAGCTCATCAACTAGTCGGTAGTCGACAGTGGGAACGCCCGTTGTTGCTGGGTATCCGAGCCAAGAGCATATAATTGGAGCGGGTCTTAAGGGCAGAACGGATAACCGGTGACCTTGAGTGTGTCCGCTACACTCAACCAATATATCGACTTGGTCGTTGCGTATTAGTTGATTCAACTCGTGGTCTGATAGGTGAACCACTGAGCGGAAATGATTAGCGCGTTTCATGAAGGATTTCGTTATAGCGTCAGGCTCAGCGAAATTAGCGTACAAAAAAAGCTCAATCGAAGATGTGTGTCGAGAGAGAGCAGGAAGCAGGAATTGTGAAGTGGTGTGAGCGCGGAAGTCGGCAGTCAGGTATCCAACGCGGAGCGGACGGCGTTGAGCAGGCGAGGGCCCCCAAGCCGCGTGTTGAGGGGGAGTTGGAAGCGAGCCCCACTGTTTGCATACCGAATTCACAAGACGTTTTCCCCACACCTCGTGTTCGGCGCGTACCTGCTCGGGAGAGTAGGTGTCGGTGTACAAAAAAGCATTTACAAGGTTCGAGTGGGTTGTAAAGTTTCCGCCGGCCTGAACAGCACTCTTTAAAACCTTAATACCTTCATCTGCGCGGCCGGTGTCAACCAGAACTATTGCGTAATTGTTAAGAGCATCAGAGTTGTTAGGATCGAAGGATATAGACCGCTTGTATGCCTCTTCGGCGATTGTGAGGTCCTTGATTCCCCGATAGGCGACTGAGCCGAGGTTGTTCCAGATAATCGAGCGAAAGTGATCGCCGGCTGAGTCGTCTGAACACACGGTAAGGCCTCTCTCAAGAATCCCTTTAGCTGCACTGTAGTTTTCAGCCTCGGTTTCAATCAAGCCCAGGGCAACCAGCGAGTTTACATGGTTGGGGTCAACTTTTAGTCCCTGAGATAACGTGGCTCGTGCATTTGCTACATCACCAAGCGCTCTGTATGACATGGCAGCATGAGGAGAAAATTCTATCTCCTCGGGTCCCAGCGAGAGTGCCTTTGTAAAAGCCGTTAGCGCGTCTTGATGGAGCCCGAGTGAAGCGAGACACCGCCCAAGGTTTCCCCAGGCAAGCCCAAGCCATGGTGCAGCCTCGGCGCACTCTTGGTAAGCAACCGCCGCAGCCCGATAATCACCTGCTTGGTGCAGCGCCAGGGCTTTATTGAACAGCGCTTCAATCTCGGGGGTGATGATCGTTTGCTCGGTCATAGAGGAGGGTTTTATTCCTCCTACGATACGGGAGGTCCCTTGGTAGGCGAAAGGGTGAAAAGATGAGTTGTTTCTGGTCGCGCCCTACAAAACCAGCCCAGGGGGTTTGACCTTTTACCCCCGGTCGGGTTTGAATAGGGCGCTATGACAGACTCAAATCCAAACCTCAAAGTTATCCCTGTAAAGACCAAAGGCTTTATATCAATTAACAGCCATCCGACCGGTTGTGCGCACACGGTGAAGGAGTGGGCCGAGAGAGCTGGCTCAAGGCCACACATCTCGGGCTTGGGAGATGCCCCCAAGGCGCTCATCTTGGGTGGCACGACAGGGTATGGATTAGCAACGCGAGTTGTTCTTGCAGAGAACCTCGGAGCTTCGACCATTTCAGTAGGCTTCGATGCCGCTCCAACAGAGAGCCGTCCAGGAACAGCGGGTTGGTACAACACCTACGCTTTCCACGAGCGCTATAAGGGTTCAAACAAGCACTTCAGCATAAACGGTGATGCTTTTGCGCAGGAGACGCGCGAGCAGGTTGTTTCTTTAATCAAGGAACGATTTGGAAAGATCGGAGTGTTTGTGTACAGCATCGCGGCACCTCGGCGAAAAGATCCAGTCAGCGGCAACACATACAGCTCAGTTTTAAAGCCAACAGGCGCGCCTTACAGCGGTCTTACAGTGGAGTTGGATGGTGGCAAGCTTTCAATGGCAAGCCTTCAGCCAGCTAACGACGAAGAGGTGAGTAACACCACTAAGGTAATGGGTGGTGAGGACCTCGTTCTTTGGGTTGATTACCTCAAGGCGCAAGGTGTAGCCGAGGATAACCTAAAGGTTGTCGCGTACACCTACGAAGGCCCTCAGCTTAGCTGGCCGGTCTACAAAGATGGAACAATCGGCAAGGCCAAAGACGACGTTAAAGCAAAGATAGCAGATATAAATAAGAGCCTTGCCGCAGGGAATGGTCTCGCTCGCGTAGCTTACCTCCAGGCAACTGTTACTCAGGCAAGCTTGGCAATTCCTACAGTGCCTCTGTACGTTTCTGTCTACTCGAAGGTCATGAAAGAGAAGGGTCTTTTTGAGGACAATCTCGACCATGTCTTCCGTATGTTGCAGAGATTGGGAGAAGAGCGCGCGGGTGCGAGTGATGTCTGCTTGCGGGTTGATGACCGCGAGCTTGAGTCCTCGGTTCAGGCAGCAGTGACAGAGCGTATGAAGCCTTTAGAGGCTGGCACTGTTTTAGACCCACAGTATTTCGCAGCGTTACGAGGGGCTTTCCTTAATCTCTTTGGCTTTGAGATACCGGGAGTGAACTACGAAGAGCCGGTTGATACGCTTTTTGGTAAGAGCTGGCCGGCTTAATGCTTCTTGGGGCAGAGCTAAGTTGTTACAGGTAGGAGGTGTGCGGGGAGCTGGTCTGGGCTAATCCCCGTATACAATCACCTCGTCCCGCCTCCACAGCCCAAATAGAAACGACTGTCGTCGGGAATCACACCCATATATCGTCTTCATTCCGTGCTTTCGGGCGATGTCGCCGATTGCGCGGGAATCCCACTCGGCTCCTATATCCACGCGGGTAGTTGGAATCTCAATTCTCTTTGAGCTTCCGCGGCTTGCGCTGCTTCCAAGAATGGTTCCTCGCGCATCCTTGCAGAGTGGTTGAACGGTGTTAGTATAAATAACACCTCGAGAGATAATCCCACATCCTGACGAGAGAAGAGCCACTAACACAGTTATGCTCGTTAGTGTTTTACTAAATAGCATGCTTATCATTAATCGCCGTAGACGATAGTGTCGCGCCGGATGTATGCGCCAAAGACGTAGCTCTCTATTCCCATGTCCATGTGCTGGATGGTGGTAATTCCACCGTTTTCAGCAGCCTGTTTAACGCCAGCATCGCCCCACGCAAAGAGCCACAGAATAGAGTAATTCGAGGCAACGCCAACCTTGTTTCCAAGCTCGGTTTTCCAAAGGTCTTCGTCGAGGGGCACGCGGATATTTGAGTAGACACATCCCGATAAAAGAGTTCCGAGGATTAGACCGAGTAAGAGCTTGTGCATAAGGCCTTGGTGATTGGGGGACGTTTTCGTTGCTTTATCGAGTATCAGGAAAAACGGTAGCACACTTTGGGAGGGATTTCCTAGAAGGGGATGAGAAAGGGTTTTTTTAGGTAAGCGTTATATTCGAATCGGAAATAACCTGGTTTCCTTCATG
>JBIIHY010000061.1:0-11412 GCA_044235305.1 Bdellovibrionota bacterium | reverse complement strand
GAAGTGAGTGTAAACCTACATTGGCTCATCGTGGAATCGAGTGGGTAGTAGCGGGCAGAGCTACGGCATAACCCGCTGAGTTTAGGGCTAAAAACGAGGTTCTTACGTGCACCTGCTCGTGCGCGTGAACGTGCATGTTCACGTCCGGAAACGCCAGTTCTACCCACTCGATTCCACGAAGAGCCTTAATACTTTCCCTTGCGCGCATCTACAAATGACCTCAAGACCGCATTCATCATCGACTGATAGCCCTTCCCTTGAGACCTAAACCAAGCAAGCACATCTGGGTCTAGCCTGATAGATATAGCCTGCTTAGCAATGGGGAGTTGCACCTTGGCGTTCTTCCAAAACCGTGCGTTAAGCTCCAGAATATCGCCAGTATCGATTGCCGAATCCTTAATCGCCCTAAGATCCCTTAGTCGTTTTTTCACGACCTCTTACCTCCGATAAACCGCCTCGATGAAGTACCCGTAGCGCGAGAAATCAAACACCATCTGAATCCCGACCTCGCGACGCAGGAACTCAACATCGTCTGGTCCGACTGCGTACCTGTCGTGCATATCTGGGTCGGTTTCGACAGGAACATCGAACTGTCGCGAGAATGTTTCAACGGAGAAGTGAGGCAATTCGATTACATCGACAACTTCTTCACTCACTCCATCAACTATGGAGAGCACGCGACAGATATCAGAAGAATTACTTTCAGTGGTCATAGAACCAGGACTATACCGCACTATCTCCCGTATCTCTACTTCCCACGTGACACCCTCTGGGCTACCATCACACCACCTATGAGCAACGCCACCCCCAAAATAGTTCAGATCGACCCCTGGCTCTCGCCCTACAGTGGCGCCATCGAGCACCGCTCCCGCCGTATCGCCGAGCAGGTTACTAGGCTTACTCAGGACAAGACCTCTCTACTCGATTTCGCCTCAGGGCACGAGTACTTCGGGCTCCATCGCACGGCGGAAGGGTGGGTGCTGCGTGAGAGAGCCCCGTTTGCTGTTGGGGTATCTCTGATTGGCGACCACTCACAGTGGCAAGTTCGGCCTGAGTTCGCGCTTGCTCGCAAAGATCACGGCACATGGGAGCTAAAGCTTCCTGCCAACGCTTTAACCCACGGCCAGCACTACAAGCTTCTCGTTTCATGGCTAGAGGATGGTCAGGTGGCTACCGGTGAGAGGATCCCGTCGTTCTGCAGGCGAGTAGTGCAAGATGAACAGACCAAGGCCTTTAGCGCGCAGGTATGGGACCCTC
This sequence comes from Bdellovibrionota bacterium, assembly GCA_044235305.1. Lineage (GTDB taxonomy): Bacteria > Bdellovibrionota_C > UBA2361 > UBA2361 > OMII01 > OMII01. Next base: position 10,155 of record JBIIHY010000061.1, on the reverse strand, counting down.
CGGTGCGATACGCGTGGCGTAATTCCTTCTCTGTTCCCCGCTGCGCCCCGCGCATCTATGAAGCGCACGTCGGGATGGCTCAAGACGAGGCCAAAGTTGGCTCCTATCGCGAATTCACTCAGAACGTGTTGCCGCGTATTAAAGCTGGCGGATACAACACTATTCAGCTTATGGCCGTGCAGGAGCACCCGTACTACGGCTCATTTGGGTACCAGGTATCCAGCTTCTTTGCGCCGTCGTCCCGTTTCGGCACCCCTGAAGATCTTATGCAGCTCATAGATACCGCACACGGGATGGGCATCGCAGTGATTATGGATCTTGTGCACTCGCACGCTGTAAAAAATGAGGTTGAAGGGCTTAGTCGGCTCGACGGCTCGTACACACTGTACTTCCACGACGGTGCTCGCGGCGAACACCCGTCGTGGAACAGTAGATTATTCGATTACGGAAAGATCGAGACGCTCCATTTTCTGCTCTCAAATTGCCGCTACTGGCTCGACGCCTTTAAATTTGACGGATATCGCTTCGACGGCGTAACCAGCATGATCTACCACGATCACGGCCTGGGCTCGTCAGCGAGCTCGTATGACCATTACTTCTGTGGAAACGTGGATGAGGACGCAGTCACCTACCTCGGTGTTGCAAATAAGCTTATTCACACCATACGTCCGGATGCGATCACGATCGCAGAAGAGGTAAGTGGGATGCCCGGACTTGCAGCTCCACTTGAGGATGGCGGCTCAGGGTTTGACTACCGCCTCGCTATGGGGACTCCCGACTACTGGATAAAGCTCCTCAAGCACTCACGCGATGAAGATTGGAACGTAAGCGAGCTGTGGTGGGAGCTTACAAACAAGCGCGCAGACGAAAAAACTATTGGCTACGCGGAGTCACACGACCAGGCGCTTGTTGGCGATAAGACACTAATGTTCTGGCTGGCTGACAAAGAGATGTACTGGCACATGAGTGTTAGTGACAACAACCTCGTAATCGACCGCGCCATGGCGCTGCATAAGATGATCCGTCTTGTAACGTGCGCCACTGCTGGGAACGGATACCTGACTTTTATTGGCAATGAATTTGGACATCCAGAGTGGGTGGACTTCCCGAGAGAAGGGAACAATTGGTCGTACCACTACGCGCGCAGGCAGTGGAGTTTGCGAGACTCTCCTGATCTAAAGTACCGCTACCTTGCAGAGTTTGATAAAGCGATGCTCGATCTGATGGGTGAGTTCAAAGTGCTTGATGAGCCGTGGCCGTACAAACACTATGAGCACGTGCAGGATATGCTGCTGGTATTTGAACGTGCGGGGCTTCTGTTCGTATTTAATTTCCATCCAACGAACTCATACGATTCGCGAGCGATAGGAGTTAAGCCAGGTGAGTACTCAGTTGTGCTCGATACTGATTCAACTCAGTTCGGGGGGCACGGACGCACGGATGCCTCTGTTCGGCACAAGACATCGGAGCAAGACGGACAGCTGAGGTTGTACATCCCGAGCCGTTCTGCTCTTGTGTTGCAGCGTATTACACCGCAGTAAAGAGAAGCTCCAGAATAGACCGAGCAACCGACCGACCTGCAGCGAGTGCGCCATTTTGAGAGCCGTACGAGAGGTAATCACCGGCGTAAAAAACGCCATTTATGCTGCACCATCCATCGGAGAAGCGAGGCCTCAGTGGAACAGCTCCGGGTATGACAAAGCTCTTTAGGTGCTCCCATCGGTGGGCTTCCGCGCCAAACCACTGGGTAAGTTCGCCGCGTATATCTTCCACCACAGTGGCCCGAGTCGCGCACCCGCCCACCACTGTAACACTAATTAACGCCCTTCCATGAGGGGCGTACGATGGCTGCACGTTAGATACAACAGCCACATGATTAACGACTCCACGCCCAGTGCCGTTAAGAAATAGGATAGGCTCAGTGTAGGGAGGTCTATCAGCAGCGAAATATACCGTTGCGCATGTGCCGTAGGGCATCGTCTTAGGCTCTGCTCCAAGCTCAACTGCCGCAAGGCCATCTACAGCACAAAGCACATGCCGAGCAGACAGGGTCTCACCTGATGCAAGCACCACTTCATGCTCTGACACCTTACTAACACGTGAAGAGAGCAGAATATGCGAGCGACCTATCGCTGACGCCAACAGATCAGGGAGAGCCTGCATCCCATTGCGCGGAAGAGCTGCGTGACCACGCGTAAACATCCCCATATAGAACCGAGCTGCCCCACTATCAAGAGCGAGGGAGCTATCAACAAGTACGCCCCCTAAAAATGGCCTTAAAAAGCTCTGCACGGCGCTTTCTGAAAAGCCTACAGTGCGCAGGTCCTCTGCGGTAGAGATTCCCGTTTGATGAGGGGCTTTCGTTGGAGAAAGGAGCGAGAAGACACCCAACCTTAATAGGTCGGTGTAGGAGAGAAACGGCGCTTTAAGGAGCGACTTAATCCCCGCAAAGCCGCTTCGCCAATCAAGCAGGTCAACACAGCCCGCGTTGGTCTGAATACGGGCGCCCGATAAGAAAGTTGCAAGATTGAGCGAATCTATGCCTTGGATACTTTTAAGCTCGGGGTAGCCAGAAAGAATTACCTGGAAGCCGTGGTCTAAAATGAACCCATCGACATGTGTAGAGCGAACGCGGCCACCGACTGTGTCATTACCCTCAATAACCAGAACAGCTGCTCCGCCACGCTCAAGCTCGTACGCCGCCCGCAGCCCAGTAAGCCCTCCACCAACAACTATTACATCTGCATCCCGCATACTTACTGAATACCTATATCGTACTGAAACAAGCAAGCTACTGATCTTTATCAAGCGCAGGCAGCGTGTTGATTTAGGACAGCAAACAGTTCACCATACTACAGGTATGGACCTGCTCGATGCCCGTTTTCAGGGCTTTAAATCACTGGTTGGAGCCGCAAACTTCAAGCGTATCCAAGACTCAACCGTAACCGTTGTTGGGCTCGGTGGCGTTGGTTCGTGGACTGTTGAGGCGTTAGCTCGAAGCGGAGTAGGGGGGTTAAAAATCGTTGACCTTGATGAGGTGTGTGTCACCAACATCAACCGCCAGCTGCACGCACTAACCTCTACCGTTGGCCTCTCAAAGGCTCGCGTACTCGAAGCACGAATAAAAGAGATTAACCCAAATTGCTCGGTTACAGTATTTGAGAAGTTCTTTTCGCCCACTACAGCAGACGATATCCTAGGCACTAGCACCAATCTTCTAATCGATGCGATCGATTCCGTTGATAACAAAACGGCTCTGCTTGTAGAGTGCGTCCACCGCGACCAGCGCGTTATCACCGTTGGCTCTGGTGGAGAACGGCTTAATCCACTAGGCATACAGGTAGAGGACCTTGCATTTACAATTCATGACCCTCTGCTTCAGATTATTAGGAAGCGTCTGCGACAACACCACCACTTTCCGCGCGGTGAGCGCTCACATTTTGAGATCCCGTGTATCTATGCCCCGCTTCAACGCGGGCCACAGACAGCACCTGAATCACCCCCTGCGTGCTCAACCGAGACGAAGAGAACACGAAAGAGCTGCAATGAAGGGCTCGGGAGTGCTGTGTTCCTTACTGGCACCCTTGGTTTCGCCGCAGCAGCCGAAGCAGTGCGGCTACTATCTCAAGATCTACCTGCGGAGGTGTTTCCGTGGAAGAGAAAGAGGGCGCAGGCGTTGGCTGAAGAAGGCTGAATTGACAACGATCCTCTTAGGAAACGCGGCAAAACCCCTCCCTGCTGCGAAAGCGGAACTTGGGTCGCTCTTCGATTTTTGGCACGTGGAAAAATCCTCCATGTATCTCAGACTTCGGCGAGCTCAGTCGAGTCGCGGATACACGTCCGGTTTTTCCCCGCACCAAAAATCGAATATCAACCCAACCTCCACTTTCTCGCTACGGGTAGGTTTTGCCGCGCTTCCCTAAGGTTGCGATTCGGTCCACTACAACCCAATAGTTACCTGTGGGAGAGAAGATGTTTTTTCATCCCCTTCACACACTAGCATCTAGCTTACCCTATCCGGGCGCGTTTCCTTATCGATGAGGTACGTGCTACAACCCTCTGGCACTAGCACAGGCGAGAGGTTTACATGTCCCTTGATATTGAAGCAATCCGGAAGCAGTCATGGGAGCGGTATACTGTTCCTGAGACAACAGTAAGCGGTGAATTTCCAAACGAGCCGTGGATTGAGGACCCAGAGGACGACGACGATTCCGGGGAAGCAGAAACCGTAACCCTATCCCTCGATAAGGACTATGGCGGGTCAGAGCTGCAGTTTGACCTTGCTGTAAGTGTGGGTCAGGTGCTCGAAGTTGCTTCATCGGAACACCTCGCAGCGCAATTAAAAGATGAGTTGCAAGATAACGAACACCTAGAGGCGCTCACGATCGAGCCTCGTTCGTACGGCGAGTTTCCGGGCGCTGTTCAACACTTGCGTCTCAGAGCGACCGGCGAGATGCTGCTTCAGTGGCTTATCGCCACTCCGGACGGCACTATCTTTGCCGGAGTGACCTTCAACGACGAACGCCTTTTAAGCGTAGGAGAGAAGTTTCTTGGTAGTATCAACGTTAGCGATGCAGACGTCGAATAGCGCTTACGCGTAGTGATGCACATTAAGCCATCACCTTCTATTTATCCATAAGTTACGGTCGGTCATACGCACCTTTGCCGGTCTTAACCGAGAGCTGGGCTTTTAAGAGTTTACATTAGTGACCCAAAGAGTCTGCGGAAATTTTCACCCACTGCGTTAATAAAATCCTCACTCTCCGTCGAGCGAAGGTCAGCTACCGCTTTGTAAGTCTTGATGATACTTGCAGGGTGATTGATCCTTTTAGCTTCACCAGGAAGTATAACTTTGTACTCGTCTAGCTCCTCAGGCAGCGCTTGGTCAGGAGCGTCGCTCTCTATTAACAACCGCTCAAGCGGAATATCCTTAAAGAGAGCAAGCTTCCCTTCGTTGCCACGTCGAAGGAAGAATCCCGGACAGGAAAAGTAGGCCCCTAGTTCAGCAAGTGGCTCGATCAGTGATGAAGGCCCGCCGTAGGAATGAAGCAGAAAGCCACATGCAGGTCGAGGAGAGCTCTTTAGAACCGAGAGCACCCTGTCCCACGCTCGGAGACCATGAATTGAAACAGGGAGATTTCGCTCGGCTGCAATCTGAAGCTGCGCTGAAAACACTCGCTCCTGTAGTTCGCGGTCAAAAGGCTTACGCCACGAGTCTAATCCGATCTCACCAACTGCGGCTCGGTTTGAGTCAAGCGCCATAACCAACTGCTCGCACCAGTCTTCAGGTAAATTATCTAGGAACCACGGATGCCATCCAAAGGAGAGGATAACTCCCGGGTGGCTAGCAGCGTAGTCGCGCACCGCGCCCCAATCATCGACACACGTTCCGTTTACAACCCAAGCAGACACACCGCGTGCGGCGCACTCAGCCATAAGGTCAGCACATGCTACAAGCCGCTTGTCGTGCAGATGACAGTGCGCGTCAACGTAGCTAGCCATTACCCACACGCTGCACGTGCACCAGCGCCTCTTGGAGAAAGAAACCAACCGTACTCTCAACAGCCCTGCGGCGGGTAAGAGTTAAGAGCCCTTGCAGCTGTAGATCATCAGCAAGCGACCGTCCAAGAGCTACCACTTCGTCTGAGGTACGACCGCTATAGAGGTCGCACAGAAATGAAACCACCCCTTGAACAAGAGCCGACTCGCTCTTTGCTTGGTAATAAAGGTACCCGTCTCTATATTCACTTGTAAGCCATAATCCAGATAGGCACCCTGGCACCCTGCGCTCGGGCGTGCAGTATTCGGCGGCAACCGGAGCATGAATAGCTGCCCGTTCCATTAGCCACGCTAACCTATCCTCAGCAGACTCAAGGCTCTCGTAATCGTCACGCAGAATTTGGAACTGCTCGCTGTAACGGTGACTATCGGAAGTGTTCATAGGGATAGGGTAGCACAACTACAGACCGCACGGAATTTCCGGGTAGATAACTGATAAATGGCTGCATTCCATGGATTTTCCTCATAGCTATCGGTGGCTACTGCGGCATAAAAGTGGTACGGCATAACCCGCTGAGTTTCAGGCTAAAAGCGAGGTTCTTACGTGCACCTGCTCGTGCGCGTGAACGTGAACGTACCCGCAAGGGATTGCAGTACTACCGTTGGTTTATTCACCCACGTGCCTACCTACATCCCCGCTGACGAACACCAGAGCGGAGAACTCCTGCTCTCTAGCGTTGTTTATAGCTATGTTGAGCGCGCGCGAGTTTATGTTTTCGGGTACGTGCACGAGCAGGTGCACGTTCACGGCCCGATATCATCAAAAAGCACCCACTAAAAACGTCGAAGACCCTGAAAAATAAGCTCCCATCCATAAAGGCTACCCCCCTTACATCCGACCGAGAGTATTGGGATTTGCACCGTTGTGAATGGGGACTATGCACACGCTCTTTGACTGTAAGACCGATATAAGCAACTACCAACTACTAGCTCGACAACTCAACGAAGAGATAGTCGCAAAGCTCCAGCCGCTCGAGCAGCACGTTGTGATTCCTGCGCATGCATCAGTGACCCCACGCTGGGCAGCACGACCGGCATTTTTTGTAATAGAAGAGGGGTGCCTGCGAGTCTCCTCAGCTGAAGGCGCCATGTTGGTCTACGAAGAGGGAGATATCGTTGGACTAAATTCCAGCGAACTCTATCCACTATCAATAGAGACCCCTGAATTCGCCTCTGTCGTATCCGTGTACTCGTGTGACACATTTCAGCGCGAGGCTCTCACATCGCCAGCAAAAATTGCGCTTTGGAACGAGTACCTGTGTGCATCCTCGATGCTCTTTTTGGCATTACTAGCTGAGCGTGTGCACCTTGCAAAGGACCCGACACCAGCAATTAGAGTATTCCGAGACGGGGATGTCATTCTGACGCAAGGAAAGCCCGGCAGCAGTGTACTCACCATGGTTGAGGGCCACGCACGAGTTGTTGTTGACGGTGTTGAGGTCGGAGAGGTACACAAAGATGAGATCTTCGGAGCGATAGCGGCGATGACTGGAACGGAGCGCAACGCAACGGTTATTGCTACCACTGAGTGCCTCGTTATGGAGCTCGATGCTGGGCAGTTTCAAGCACTGCTTCAAACACATCCTGCTTTAGTGACTCGCTTGGTGCAGGACATGGCCCGCACAATTCAGTCACTCAATTCAAATCTTGTAGGCCGCATTGCACAGACTGCGCAGCAGCTCTAACACTGCTACACAAAATCTTTAAAAACGTGCCCCGTGTTCTTCTCACGCACGTACTTCTTCTCCCACTCAGCGCTTAGGAGGATCACAGTTCTATCGCGTGCATCGAGTGCTACCATGGAACCCATCGGCAGCGTCAGCGTAGCAGTGTCCCCTTCAACGTAGATACTGTGCCGGTACGGGAGGAAATCAATCGCTGTTGAGACCGAGTACTCCTCCTTTAATCGGAATTGAAGAACTTCAAATTGCAACTTTCCAACAGCGGCAACGAGCGGGGGATCCTTTGGATTACGGAACGAACGCAGTATCTGCACAGCCCCCTCGTAGGCAAGCTGCTGGATACCCTTATCAAAGTTCTTATGCTTCATCACATCTGTTGGCCGTATCTGAGCGACGATCTCAGGCGGAAACTGCGGCATCGGCTTGAAGTTAAATCCACCTTCAAGGGATACGGTATCACCTATCGCAAACACTCCGGGATTGATTACGCCGATAATGTCCCCTGGGAACGCCTCATCCACCGTGTTGCGATCCTGCGCCACTAAGCTGTATGAGCGAGACAAGCGGATGTCTTTTGCCGTACGGTGGTGTTTCACTACCATATCTCGCTCAAAGCGCCCCGAGCACACACGCAGGTACGCCATACTGTCGCGGTGGCGCGGGTTCATGTTCGCCTGAATTTTAAAAACGTAGGCCGAGAAATCTCGTGCGGTGGGGTGAACCTCTTCGATGGCTCCATCGCTACCCGTTGCCTCATAAGGATGCGGTGCAGGGGCCAGATCAACAAAAGAATCGAAGAATGGCTCTACACCGAAGTTAGTCAGCGCTGAACCGAAGAACACTGGGGTTATCTCTCCACGCAAAAAGCGCTCGCGCGAAAAGGCGTTACCGGCTGTCTCAAGCAGGTCGAGCTCTTCAACAAGGTTCTGCGACTGCTCTGAAGAGAGCTCCCCGGAGCTAATCGCCTCATCAAGGCTCATCGTTTTAAAGGCAGCTCGTCCTGCGCCGCCTATTTCAGACTTAGTAAAGAGCATAACTTGGCGCGTAGCAGGGTAGACCACCCCCTTGAAGGAGCTCCCGCTTCCGATTGGCCAACTAACAGGTGCTGCCAAAATGCCCAGCACATCCTCAACCTCTTGCAGCAGTTCAAGCGGCTCTTTGCTGTTAAGATCCATCTTATTGATGAATGTCAGGATTGGGGTCTTCTGCATCCGACACACAGCGAAGAGCTTGCGCGTTTGCGCCTCTACGCCCTTACCGGCATCAAGCACCATCACAGCGCTATCTGCTGCCGTCAGGGTACGGTAGGTATCTTCCGAAAAATCCTGGTGCCCCGGAGTATCAAGGACGTTTATGACAGCCCCCTTGTAAGGAAACTGCATCGCCGAGGCTGACACAGAGATACCGCGCTCCTGCTCAAGCGCCATCCAATCAGAGCTAGTTGCCTTGCCCCCCTTACGAGCACGCACCATTCCGGCTGTGTTAATCATTCCGGAATACAGCAGAAGCTTCTCGGTCAGGGTGGTCTTTCCGGCGTCTGGATGGCTAATTATCGCAAAAGTGCGCCGCTTGGCAGCGTTTGCCTCTACTTCGCGGTTAACAGCTGGGGTACTCATACCTTACATTCTCGAATTTTCGCTCCCCGGAACAGCCCCAAGGCACAGCCGTAAAGGTGTATCACAAAAGGGGGTTTTACGGAATCCAGGGGGTAGCTTTACACGGGTATCCCGAGGACCCTAGTTGTGGTAAACTTCCAGGGTACAAAAGGTGGCACTAGGTATCCAAAGGGTCATCGCTGTAGTGTAATTTTTTTGCGAGAGGTGCCCCATGGATAGTCTCAGTTTAATAGCCAACAACATGGTGGTTAGTTTCCACTACACCCTTAAGAACTCCGAAGGGGAGATCCTTGACTCATCCCGTGATGCTCAGCCCCTCACGTACCTACACGGTTACGGACAGATAGTTCCAGGGCTTGAAAACGCCATGGTTGGGAAGGCTATCGGCTCTGCATTCAACGTTGTTGTGGCTGCACTCGAAGGGTACGGCGAATACCGCGACGAGCTTGTTATCTCTGTAAAGAAGAGCGAGGTCTCGCTCCCAAAGGGTGTTGAGGTAGGAAGCATCGTCGAGTTGCACTCGTCTCAGGGCGAGAGTTTTCCTGCTCGGATAACTGAGATGACCGATGAACAGGTAGTGTTAGACGCTAACCATCCTCTGGCTGGAGAGGCCCTTCACTTTGATATCGAAGTGACTGCTATTCGTGCTGCCTCTAAGGAAGAGGTTGAGCACGGGCACGTACACGGCCCAGGCGGACACCACCACTAAAAAGAGGCCTAGGCAGCCGGGATACGACCATGATTATTCCCCACACGTCCCTGAGCGCAGACACTCTGGCTGGTATAGTCGAGGAGTTTGTTCTGCGCGAGGGGACGGAGTACGGCGCAAAAGATTTCTCTCTAGCGACAAAGGTCGCTCAGGTGTACAAACAGCTTGAGAAGGGGGACGTAGTCGTGGTGTTCGATACTGAGAGTGAAACGTGCGATATCGTCTCTAGGACAAGCTCCCGTTTCCGCGAGCTTGCAAGTAAGGTCGCAAGCGTCTGCGCTTGGCTTGTCTTACCAGCTCTTGCTACCACTCTCTCCGCCTGCTCAGTTCAGATGTTTAGCGGCGAAGATGTACCCGATGAAGAGGCAGCTTTACTGGCCTTCAGGAGGTCGGGCCCTGAGCTTATTATCGACACCATCTCGGTTGACGCCAAGAGCGTTCCAACGTATGCGACTTCCGTCAAGCTACTGCCAGGTGAGCATCTGGTAACGATTCGTTACCGGATTGAGCTACGTGACTTCTGTGACGCTAGAGACTACATGTGCCCATCCACTATCCTTCAGGGTCGGTGTGAAGGCGCTCTCGATCT
>JBIIHY010000060.1:0-11417 GCA_044235305.1 Bdellovibrionota bacterium | reverse complement strand
TGAGGAGCAGGATCAAGAGGAGCACTAGCACCGCGAGGAGAGCGCGCGAAGCAAGCTCAGGCACCATATCATCACCGCAAAGCCGAGGAGAGCGAGCGAAGCAAGCTCAGGCACCAGCGGGGTGAAGCCCCGATCAGGGGCGAGAGGGGCTGCAAGCCCCTTGGCCAGAGCGCCGAGCGGGAAAAAATGGAAGCGGGGGTGGGATTTGAACCCACGACCTCCAGGTTATGAGCCTGACGAGCTAACCGGGCTGCTCTACCCCGCAACAGGACTTGGACATTACTTCCAAGATGATGGACAATACACTCCTCTGGCTTCAAGAGCAAGTAAAGGGCGTAAACTTCTGAAGATACTCAGCGGCGCTTATCTGAACGCTTACGCGCACCACCGCCTACCCTACTCCGCAGACCGCCCCGAGCACCACCTTGGGCTCTATCACCCGTGCGCTTAAAGCGGGCTCGATTACCGCCGAAAGGCCTCTGTGGTCGCCCTTCCGAACCTGCTCCGGAATCCCTCTCTGACCTACGACCAAACCGCGCAGCAGAGTCTGAACGCTCACCGCGTCGCGGCCGCTCGCGGTAGCCTTCCCTGCGCTCACCATCGCGCCTAAACCTGCCCTGCGGCTCAGGTCGCTCGCGCCGCGCGCTCTTAATAGTCGGTTGCTCACGATCAAGTGGCTCACGTGCGTTCTCAAGTTTCTCGGCTGTAACGTCTTGTGGCTTGAAGGTAAGCACCTTGCGCCGTGCCTGCTCATACTCCTTCTCAGTGAGCGCGCGCACCTGACCGACCTGAAGTCGACCTAGCTTAAATGGCCCATAGATCACCCGCTTCAGCTTGATGACGGGATGACCCACCTTCTCAAAAAGCCTTCTAACGACGCGATTGCGTCCCTCTGCAAGTGTCACCTCAACCCAGGTCGTATTATCGTCGTTACTCACCACTGATGCCGTGGCTTTCACCATTCCATCAGAGAGTCGAACACCGCGCGCGATTTTACCCAAGACAGCATCGCCAACAGCACCCTCAACGCGTGCATGGTAGACGCGTTCAAATCCGTAGCGCGGATGCATCAGACGCTCAGCTATCTCACCGTCATTAGTGAGCACCATCAAACCAGTAGATTCCCAGTCCAGTCGACCAACAGGAAAATACGACGAGTATTTTTTAGTAAGAAAATCAGCCACGCTACGCCGACCCTCAGGGTCGCTCAGTGTAGAAACCACTCCGCGTGGTTTATTAAGAAGCAATATCCCCTTGGGGGCGGCATAAACCGGCTTTCGGTTCACCTCTACCTTATCGGTGTCAGGGTCTATGCGCCTTCCCAGGTCTGTTACGACCTGTTGATTGACGCGAACACGCCCCTCCGTAATAAATTGCTCCATCTTGCGACGCGAACCGACACCGCACTCTGCCAGAAACTTTTGAAGACGCACGCCTGCCATAGCTCAAACCCTTTAATATCTCGAAAGAAGCTCGGCAAATTCTACCCGTAGAGAGAACGTGGTATCAGGTTGCCCTTCCCAGGCGTTGCACTCTACCCTGTGCCGTAGGCATGCGTCAAAGTAGGTATCACCTGGCAATACGGGCACCCGGTAGCTCACCGTTTGGGGCGTTTGTGAGGTGAAATGGTAGCGGCCTTACGGAGTAGGTGTTCCCCGGCAAACTACTGGATAGCGCCACTCGCCACAGCTTCCTGAGCTTCAGGCTGAACCTCTGTAATGGGCGATTCCTCACCCCGCAAAGGAACCTCCGGCTCCTCAACCACCGTAACATCACGGTCATCATCCCCTTCAGCCTCACCCGGCTCCTGAGCTATCGCCTTGAGGTCGCGCATCGCTGGGAGGGCCGAGAGCGAGCTTAAACCAAATACATGAAGGAAGTCCTCGGTTGTTCCGTAGAGAGCTGGCTGTCCAACGGAAGCTTGGTAACCCAATATCTTAATCAACTTTCGCTCAAGGAGTGTCTTAATAGTTGGAGCGACATCAACTCCGCGAATCTTATCTACCTCGCTCTTCACTACTGGCTGTTGGTATGCAATCACCGCTAACGTTTCCAGCGCTGCCTGCGAGAGCTTACGCGGCTTCACCGCCATCAATGCACGCACCTGATCGGCAAAGACGGCTTTGGTTCGCAGCTGCAACTTCTCAGCAACCAGCACCACCTCTAACCCACAATCTTCGCCTGAGTACCGTTGCTTAAGGCGCTCGGCACCTTCCCTGATTCGCGCCTTAGGTATATTCGACACCTCTTGAATCCGTCCCAACGACAGCGGCTCACCGCTCGCCAATAACAGCGCCTCAAGCAGACCCGTGACCTGCGCATCAGAGAGCTCAACAACAGCGGCGGTGGCAGCGGCATCATCACCCACGGGCGCAGTAGCTTCATCCACTACGTTCTCTACTTTAACTTCCTGCTCAACAACATTATCTTCGGTCATACAGCAATCCTTAAGCAGTTAATCCTATCTTTCTCACGCCCCAGCGACCGCACTACGCAGCTACCTCTGTAACCTGATCGGCAGCGACTTGATCCTCACCAGCAGCAACGTCTGTGTTTTGTTGTAGATCTGCAAGGCGAATCGTTATCTCTGTCTTAGGACCGTCCTGAGCGACAGAGATCATTCGACGACGACACAGCTCAAGCAGAGCACAGAACACCCCGATGGCGCTGGCTCTATCAGGAACGCTCTGGAGCAGAGCTGAGAAGCTCGCCTCTCCCCCTACGCTGCGCAATGAATCGACAACCGACCGCATACGCTCAACAACTGACATCGAATCGATGGTTATCGAAAGTGTCCGGCCGCGCTCACTCATCTTTGTGAGAACCTTCTGGAAAGCATGCACCAGCAATTCTGCTTCATGATCGGCGAGCGGAATCAGTGAAGGGTCGATCTTATTACCCTTCACCGGGGCAGCAAACACGTCGTGACCGAGACATGGGCGCCCTGCCAGATCCGCTGCTGCCGCGCGATACGCTTCCAGCTCGCGCAGGCGTGATAGCAACTGCTCGTGCGGATCGACCAGCTCGCCATTTTCATCAGGCACCAGCTCGACCGGATCATTCAATAAAACGCTAGCCTTCACTGAGAGAAGCGTTGCGGCTATGACCAGGTACTCGGCCGCAATCTCAACGTCGTAATACCGCAGTGTTCGGATACACTCGAGGTACTGGGCTGTAACCTCAGCGAGCGAGACTTTCTCAATCGGCAGCTCGCGCTTCTTCACCAGATGCAGGAGGAGATCTATAGGGCCATCGAAGAGGTCAAGCCTAACTTCGAAGAATGAGGTTTGCTGTTCAAAATCTGCCATACGCAACTAAAGTTTAAGTTACTTTAACTTGCTGCGTTTGTCTATGCTGCTTTGCCAGCTCGTGCAACATAACAGTCGTGGCCTGGGATACATTGAGAGACGACACGACCCCTAGCATCGGGATGTACACATGGAAATCAAGGCTTTCCCCTATAAGGTGCTGCACCCCCTCCCCCTCTGAGCCCATTACGATGATGCTCTTTTGCGGGAACTCGAAGGTATCAAGCGAGCTAGCATCAGGCGTTACCATAGCGCCAACGAGCCAGGCACCAGCACTCTTCAGGGCCTCAAGCGCCCTGTGCAGATTAGAGACTGGACAGAGCGGAACCAACTCGCTTGCACCGACGCTTACTTTAGAAACAACTGGCCCCACAGGCGCCGCGCGATTCTTTGACCAAAGCACTGCGTCCACCCCGAAACACTCAGCCGCTCGTAGGATAGCCCCACTATTCTGCGGATCGAGCACTCCATCAAGTGCAAGGATGCGCACAAACGGCTGCTCGCGCACCAGCTCAACTAGATCATCTAACTGCAAAACTTCACGGGGCCGCACTCGTGCAACAAACCCTTGGTGCGAGTCAGAATGCACCATGTCATCGAGATCCCTACGGGGCACTTGTCGCACCTGAATATCGTTCTGGTGACACTGCTCAAGCAACTCACCGCGCCGGTCAACTGCAGCGCGACCGCCGTCATCACGCACCTCTGCAACGTACACCTCAATAATGCGCTCCGGCGCATGTTTTAGCACTTCGGCTATACAGTTACGCCCCATTACAAAATCCCCTGTTGGCGCTGCTTTTGGGCGATCCGCAAAGCCCTCACGGGGGCGCTGATGTCGCTGAGAATGGTGTGGTTGGGGTCGATTATTGCGCTGCCGTGCAGACGATTTGCGAGGGTAAGACATAGGTTAACAAAGGTACAATTTTTAAAAGAGGAAACAAACCGACTGCTCCTGTTTTTTTACTCTAGTGCGATCTCTTGTTGTTCCTTATACTTACCTAACAAACCGCTTTTTTCTTGAGAGTTTTAAGGCTGCTTGGGCACCTCCGGCATCCAAAAACAACGAGGGTAAACACTAAGGGTCATAGCAAGGTTTATTTTTGTACAGGCACCATGCTCCCAAAGCCAGCTTTTAAGTACTCCGAAGCTCTCCGTCAGACACCTCCGCAGTTCCAAAGTAACGAGCGGGGCGAAGCGGCCTATGCGCCGCTGGCGGAAGCGGTTGTAACCTGCCCTGAGTGCGCCACGTCCTTTGCTATAGAGCAAAACCTTCTTTTTGGGGCGAAGAGCCCCAAGTTCCACTGCTCGAAGTGCGATTCTATCTTTTCGGCCGCTGCTACCACGCCGGGCCAGACACTAGAACGCCACATCGAGTCGGCCGAGACCCCCTCTGTAGGAACCTACAAAAGAACAAACGCCAGTCGCTCTAACTATGGTCAAAGTTCGGTGCGAGCCTCTGACTTCTCAATTGGAACAAAGAGTGTTGACGACAGCGCGGTAAGAGTTACTCAAACACCGACACAGGTAACGACGTACGAAGTTCAAACAACCGCGCGCACTGGAATATCACTCCTTGAGGCTTCGAGCGAAGAGTTAGACGGGGAGTTTGAAGATCTATCATTCTACAGCGATGCCCACGCTGCGCTTCCCGACCAACCAACGGATGAAATATCACCCGCAGTTGAACGAGCTAGCATCACAGAGAAGCTCTTTAGTGGAGGATTTGAAATAGGGCCCGCCAGTAAGCAGGGATCAACGCCACAACCAAAGGCACAGCCAAAGCAAACGCAAGTCAGTGAACCTCGCTCTCCTGCCCGTCACCAGGAGACAAGCCTTAATCGAATCGACGAAGAGACCTTTAATCAGGCCCTAGAAGCCCAACAGGGGCTTCTACAAAGAGGTTGGCAAAAGTTATCGAGTCGAAACCGGGGTCTTATCGCAATGAGCCTACCCCTGCTCGCGACGCTCGGGTCACTACTGCTACTTACCCCGCTCACATCGCTGAGCCCGCAGTCGGTTGGTGCGCTCATTGAAACCGCAGCGACCTCAATTATCTCAAGCCCCATCTCACAAACACCGCCGAGCTCGCTTGCAATCAAAAAAGCCACGCTCAAGTTTGTTCGAACCCGCTCGAATGAAGCGTTGGCGGTAATTAGTGGCGAACTCGTGAATACGTCGAGCTCAAAAATATCAGGAGTAGACCTCGAAGCGCTTGTCTTCAATCGACGTGGAGAGATGCTCGCTTCATCAAGGGCGCAACTACGCTCAGCCCTTGCTAGCGAGGACATAAGCGACCTCAACTTGCAAACCGTCAAAAAATTTCAGAACTCGCTTAATGCTCGCAGCGCCTCCATTGGAGCAGGCGAGACGGTCCCGTTCACAATCGCCATCCTGAATGAGTCTGCTCATAGGGGCAGAGCCGACGAGCAGGTCGTGGACCTTTCGCGCGTGAAGTACTTCTCCGCCAGAGTATTCGCGGTTAACTAACCTAACCTTCCTGCTTAGTCGAGGAATCCTGTTTTTCTGATTTTGGGGTGATGTCCAGCTCAGTGCTTTCTTTGTAGGAGCGCTTGAAGTTACTGATGGCTTTTCCAAGCCCAGACCCAAGCTCTGGAAGCCTCTTTGTGCCGAACAAAAGCACGACTACTACTCCTACGACGCCGATCTCCCACGGGCTAAGCATGGTATAACTCCAATTAGGTCAAACACGGACAGAGCTCGACTCTGTCACTTACCGCCTTCGTCTGATAACCTTACGCCATCACATGGTTATCGGCAAGTCCACCCCCCTCGACCCTTCGCAGCGTCTTGGGCTCGCTATCTCGCTCCTCCTTCACCTAGTAATCCTTGGGGTTACTCTGTTGTCGCCTAGCCCAAATCCTCCGGGTCCTAGTGTCGTAACAGTAACGATAGAACCCCAAACGGCAGCGCAGCGACGCGCATCCCCTGATCCGCAAATCATTTCCCAGCCGAGCAATACATCCCCTAATCCCCCACCTCTTCAAACCCTCAAATTAGCCGAGAAGGACTCGAGTACCGAACGGGAGCAAATCAAGCGCGGAACTGACGGTGGAAAACCGGGAGAGCGCGCACCCGAAAATCGTCAAACCTCCAACGAGAAAAACGCGCCCCAGGACAAAACCGTCCGACCAGCCCCCTCCTCTCAGCAACCCAAGAAACCTCAGACAAACCCCGAACACGCAACCGATGCCGCACATGCACCTCCTGGCAGCCAAGTGCTCCCGCTCATCAAAGATCTCAAATTAGACGATGCAACACTCCAACAGCGCTTCGGCTCCACAACAGCGCAGAACAAAGAACAGAGACCAACTGACAGCAAACAAGCAAACACGTCACAGTACGCTGCGTTCTCTCGCCCTCCGGGATCAGGCGCTGCGTTTCTCGGAAACGGCGGAATCAGCGACCATCTACCTAATTTACCCGACGGAGATATTACGCTGCTAAACGCCAAGGCGAATACATACGCTGGATTCGTGAGGAGAGTCGCCGTTCAAGTTTTTGGGCAGCTACGCGCCCAAGGTTGGGAGAAGCTCAGCATGCGCGAGATCCAAGCTATGACCGATGAGACAACGATTGAAGCAGTGCTCTCTCCTGAAGGTAACTTTCTCAGAGCTACCATACTAGGTCGCTCTGGAAGCACTCCGTTTGATAGCGTTGTAAAACTCTCTGTAAGCCAGGGCGCCCGTGATCCCAACCCGCCCCCAGGGGCACGCGCGGACGACGGGCTGATTCATTTTATCTTCAAAGCTCGAAGCTGGTCACAGATAGGAGCCGACCGCCGCACCGGAGCTGCCGTGGAACACCGTTGGCTCCTTTTGGCTACCGGACTTGAGTAATAGAGCACACTCAAGTAGCTGAAAACAGGTTAACTCATCTGCCCAATAGTGCACAATTCCTAGAAGAAACCCCATAACCGTGTAAGATAAGGGGTGGGCGATAATCCGATGAGTGACCGCAGCCACAATGTGCAAACCGAACCCATGGCGAATGCTGACTCATTCGACCTATCTGAGCTGCGTGGCTTTAGGCAACCGATCCAGCAACTGTCAGACGCAGCTGTTAATCTTTGTGAGGCCTCGATTCCGAGCAACAACATCCACCGCATAAACTCCAAGGAACACCAACGCGCTCCATCATCTTCCTTGAAACAAGTTTCAGCTCGCGGCCTATTACCAACGCGCACTCTCAGAGCTCTCGGCACAAGAAAGAACCGAACTCAGACAGGCACCCGCAACGGCATCTTCAAAAACCCTTACTACCGCTACCACGGAGGTATCTTCGCTCGCATCCTGACATTTATTGCAAATCTCCTCAAAGTCTTTGAGCAACTACTACTGGGGGGACTACGAACGGCCGCAGTGTTCAAGAAGTTAATCACTCCACAACCTAGCCAAGAAAACACCCGAGCGACGAAGGAGAAACTAGAGAAAGAACGTTTAGAGAAGGAGCGCCTTCTTAAGCTTGAGAAAAAGAGCAAGCGTCTCCTGATACACCGCTCGCAAGATTAGCCGACTCAGCGACTTGGGCCTGAAGCCGGCAAAAGTTCAACTCTGGACGTTGCAACCCCCTGAAACAATCCGCCGATGATCGAAGCGACAAGCCGATGCCCTGCGTCACTGAGCGAACCAGAACAATCGGCATCAGATGCGATGAAACAAGGATCCTCCCCGCGCGTTGATTCAAGCATCTTTTGACCTACATCAAAAACCTCAATCCCGCGGGCCTGAAGCTCTTTCCTTAATGAGGCGTATGCGAACTCCCCTCGAGCAACACCCAGAGAGAGCTCTGATGGCTCGGGCACTAGCGCTACAATCGGCTCCTGAGAGCGCTGTCTTGCCTCAACTACAAAGCGCTCGAGAATACCTGCCGTTACCTGCAAAGCGATTGAAGGATGCGACGGGTCGTAGAACTCGGTCCAATCCGGAACACGGTGCATCCGTGACTGGAGCTGTTGAGAGAGCAAGAATTTACCGACAGCGAAGGTGTAAGGAAACGCGGCTTCAGTAACACCCGCCGCTCTCCCCGGAAGAAAATATTCATGCGGCACAATGAGAGCAGGCGCACGTAGTAGATCTGCCGCTCGTTCGGGTTCAAGACTCGGTGGAGGCACATAGGTCAATAATCCCCCTTCAAAAACAAAGCGCGGCTTCATCTGCACTACCGAATTGGGAGCCAACAGATTTCGAAATTGATTGACGTTCCTCCGAATATCGCTCGAAAAATGTGTGAGCACTACAACGGGAGCTGCGTCGGCTCGATTTATAGAATACCGCAAGTACGCCTGATCGGTCCCGTATCCTACAACACCGTAGTTTGCCACCCTGCATCCGAGGTGCTGCGAGAGGAGCGCACTCCAAGTCTTATCATCTGAAACGTGCCCGCCGTAGACGAGCGATCCGCCGTACACTGAAACGCACACTTCGTGAGGAGGCGTAAAAGAGGGATCGACTCTCGCACCGCGTTCATCAAAGCCGCGACCCAAGCTGTGTTTTGAGGGCCAGCCTAAGATAGGGTCTTGTTCGTTCTCAGAGCGAGCAATCTGGCTCAAAGGAGGAGGCTGATAAAGCAGATTTCGACGCACCAATGCAGTTGCTGCACCAAAGGCTAGACCTTCTAGAAGTACGGCACACGCACACAGTGCTAACGCCACGCGCATCGTCAGTCTGAGATTACCCCTTACACTAATAGGAACCGACTGACGCTTAAAAACTTTTACGTGTGCCATCAGCAGCAGGATAGCGCTCATTGAGAGCCACATCCCTAATCCAGCACAGGTTGGCGCCTACGAGGGACGCCTCCCAAAGCTCTAACTTTCGCTCTGCTGACGAAGCTGTCCGAGATTTAAACCGTGCACCAGCAGCAGAAACGCTCCTATCAGCATCGTGGAGAGGTACGAAATAGCGTGCGCGACTAACGAGAACGCCTGTGAGACTTCAAGGGGATAGTGAAAGAGAGCACATGCAGCGACGCAACCGATTTGAAAAACTCCAATGAACCCGGGTGCTGAGGGAACAGCTATAGCGAGAGCTACAAAAACGCCGACGACCGCACTGAGAAGTAACGTTGGCTGACCTGGAAACATCAGCAGTATAGCGAAGAACTGAAGGTACGCCGTTGCCCAGACGATTGCTGTCAGTGCAACAACTACAAGCAGCCGCTTCGGTGTCTTTACAACTGATGCCCCATCGATAAGATCACGAACAAACCTAACCAGAAGACGTTGTGGCTTCTCAGGGAGAAATGCCGCCATGCGCTCAACCGTAGACCGAATAAAGACCGGGAACAGAGCGCTACAAGCTAGAAACGCCATCAACCCAAGGGCCATCACTCCGAGCGCGTATGCCCCTTTAACAGCCTCCTCCGGTACGTGCGGCAAGAAGGGTACAATCATCGCAAAGGTGAGCAACACCGCTGAGAGATCAAAGAATCGCTCAATGACCACGGAGACGAAAGCTGTTGAAAATGAGTAGCGTGACCACTTGGTCAATACGAGAGGACGAACAAACTCACCCGCTCGTAATGGTAGAATAAAAGACGCAAAGGCCCCCAACATCATCGAATCAAAAAGGGCCCGAATCGTGGGACGAGACTCTCCGCTCTCTGGCAATAAATAACGCCATCGAAGCGACCGAACCACGAGATGCACAGCCAAAAAAAGCGTTAGAGGAATGAGTGGCCAGACCGACAGCGATGTGATCGTCATCCACAACTTATTGAACTCAACACCGCGAAAGGCGACGAACAAAGCGACAAGACTAATCAGGATACTGAAGAGTACCTTTGCTACTTTTTTCACGCTGCCGCACCCCTTACAGGGCACACTATCGTGCAGTCACTCGCAGTTCGTGCTTCACCCGACAACCAACTTCCCAGCTCCTCTTCAACGATAGTCGCCATACCGTCAAGCCAGAGCGGGTGGTCGTTGATGCACGGAGCGGCAGCGTAGCTGTGCCCACCTGCCTCCTCAAATTGCTCGCGTCCCTCATTTCCTAATTCATCGAGGGTTTCAAGACAATCTGCGGTGAATCCAGGAGCGGCTACAACGATACCTTTAACTCCACTATGCCCCAACTCCTCAAAGGTCTCATCAGTATATGGGCGCAACCATGGGTCGCGACCAAACCGCGACTGGAAGGTGTGCATAACCTTATCTTTGCTGACCGAGAGCTTAGGAAGCAGCGCTGCTGTTGTTTCGAGACACTGGCAACAATAAGGGTCGCCCTTTGTAACATACTTCTCTGGCACTCCGTGATAGGAGAGGATCAGACGCTCGGGCTCCCAGTCGAGCCCTGCGATAAAATCATTAGTAACCTTCGCTACTGCCTCGATGTAGCGGGGATGTGCAAAGTATGGCTCGGCAACTCGCACCGTCGGCACCCATCGGCGCTTGAGGAGATGCGGAAAGACAGCGTCATAAGTAGAAGCAGTTGTTGCGGCTGCATACTGCGGATACATTGGGAACAGCAAAATCTTTGAGCACCCCTTCTCGATCAAACGATCCAAAGCACTCTCGAGACTAGGGTTCCCGTACCGCATTCCAAACTCCACTTCGATGTTGCGATGGCGCTTCTGGAGCCGTTCAGCCAACCCCTCGGCCTGACGACGGGTTATACGCAGCAATGGGGAACCTTCTTTTTCATCCCACACTCGCTTGTAAAGCCGCGCTGACCGGCGAGGCCGCGTCACGAGAATGATGCAATTAAGCAAAAGCCACCACAAAACGCGATTCACCTCGATGACCCGCCGATCCGAGAGAAACTGCCTCAAGTAACGACGCAGAGCTGAAGGAGTCGGCTGGTCGGGAGTACCCAGCTGAGCGACCAGCACTCCTATCTTATCCTTAGAACCTCTACATCCGAATTCGCACGCTGCTTTATCCATTGTTTTGACACCCACCTACTCGCCCGTACCGTAGCGCGGTCGGCGAATTGTTGCAACGAGACCCGATCCCCGCCCCCGCGCGCGTTTTCTCGCGCGCGCGTTTTCTCAGAGACCGCGCGGTGCGAAGTTTTTTCGTCATTTTTGTCTTAGCAAGCAACTTTCACTCTGCCTGCCCGAATGTCCTGTGTAGGTAGCAACGCAGGG
>JBIIHY010000337.1:0-3518 GCA_044235305.1 Bdellovibrionota bacterium | reverse complement strand
TAAAGGTTGCCTATACTGAATACGAGTCACTTCCCCAGCACCTTCCAGCCCTTGAGCTTTTAAGCTCTGATACGCAGGTCCCTAAATACGCCACTCACTTGGTCTATATGACCGGAGCGCCGTTTCCGAAAGTTATCGAAAGCAAGGTGCTCTTCTCGCTCTTTCACCTGCACCCCAAACGCGCTGACGTCTACTGGTTTATCCACGTCAACGTGCTCGATGTGCCCTACACAACTGAGTACGAAGTTACAACGCTTGTGCCCGATAAAGTGTTCCGCATCGACTTCAATTTGGGATTCCGTGTTGAGCCACGCGTGCACCTGTTCTTTAAGAAGGTAATCGAAGAGATGGCAGAGCGCGGAGAAGTAGACCTCCTCAGCCGCTACGACTCACTTCGCAGTGGCAACATATCTGGAGACCTACGATTTGTAGTGCTTCACAAAGAGCTTTCCTACGAAAGCGATCTACCGTGGTTTGATAAACTTGTAATGGAAGGCTACTTCTTCCTCAAGAAGCTCAGCATCTCCGAAGAGAAGAGTTTTGGTCTCGATACCAGCTCTGTGACCAAAGAAGTCGTGCCCCTTGTACTCTCACCAGCGAAAGATTTTGATCTAAAACGCATAGAAGTTGTGCCACCTGTTCCCACGTTTGGGAGCCGGGGGAAAGCGTAGCGGAACCCCCTCAGTTCACCTGCTTATAATCAGACGGCACCGGCACATCAAAAAGCCTCTCCTGCACAGGCTGATTAAGGGTCAAGGTGGTGGCAACCATAGAGCCAGACAGCTTATACGGCTCGTAGAGGTCCAACGAGATAGTTGGCAAGCCTTCGCTTGAAAGCGCAGTCAACTTTGCTCTCATACGCACTGAAGTATTTTGAGAGTTTAAAATATCAACGGATCTCACGATGCCTGAACGATTAACGTTCCATGCAATATGTTTTCCGTTTTCAACGAGGATGTAGGAATTCTCCCCGCTATCATACACGGTGACTTCATCGCAGAAGAGCTCTGGTATAACACCTGACAACAGGCCGAGCACGATCTCTTTGGTAACACCGCTGATACCAAAGAACCTCTCCACCAGTTCGGACTCATCATTACCAGCAGAGAAGGTCCTCTCTTGCGCGTTGACAAGCGTTGTAACTCCATCATGGATCACCAAGATGGCCAGAGTCACAGCACCCTCTGGTGGTAGGAGATCAACGCGAACGCTGGTACTATCTCGACTGACAATCGCATAACGAAATTGCCCCGACTCATCACCGCGAGTCAGCTCAGCGTTCACCAACGCCCTCATCGACGAAGCTGGTTGTCGCCGCTGCATCACCTCCTCGCAGCGCGCACGAGAATCAAGCACACTAAGCGGCTCGGTATCAGGTGCAAAGCGGGGCACCCCGAAGCACCCTGAAAGCGCTACTACAAGCGCTAGGCTATGAAGAGGTCTGCGTATACTTCGATTCATTACTTTCGTTATCCCTACACGTCTGCTTGGTGCGCCGCGCTCCCCAACTTGCTTTTCTCGATATGGCGAAGTTCTGGATTGGAGCGTAGGAGCGAGTCAAGTCGTCTACGAATACGTTTATACGCTGCTGCCTTCTCTTCGTCACGTGCTTCTTCTTCTGACAATAACCTATCTACCACTCCCTTCATAATCCCAACGGCCCGCGGAAGCTTTTTAGCTGCAACGAGGACCTCTATGTAGTGTTCGACTATAACGATATCTTCACCAGAGGCACTGACCGCCTGCTCCATCGTTGTTTCAGCATCGGCGAGCCTCCCCTGTCGAAACTGTATCCAGCCGAGTGTATCAAGATAAAAACCATCTCGTGGCCGCCCCTCGAGCGCCCGGCGCGCATACTGGTCGGCCTTGGCGAGGTCTCGATCACTCTCTGCCAGAGCATATGCCACAAAGTTAAGCGCATCGGTGTGTTTAGGATTTACAACGAGGAGCGACTCCATCACCTCTATGGCTTCGTCTACCTTGCCCCGATCTCCAAGAATAAGCCCGAGATTAAACAGCAATCGCTCTTCATTAGGGCTCTTCCGCAAGCGAGCTCTGAGTCGCTCTTCTGCTTCTGCAAGTCTGCCGAGATCTCGCAGAATGAGCACTTCATACGTTCCGAGGTTGAGGTTATCTGGTTCAACGCTCAACCCCTCTCGAACCGCAGAGAGGGCGCGTTTGCGCTCATTATCTTGCCGCAGTATGAACGCTGCAAAGGTACGTGAGCGCACAAACATCGGGCTACCCTTCTCGATCTCAAGTAGCTCATCAACTGCCTCAGATGCTCTTCCAGAGCTTGCGAGGATAGAAGCGTAGTAGTAGCGCGCCTCAGCGTGCTTTGGATTCGTAGCTAACACTAGCGACAGCTCACGCAGTGCCTCTTTAAAATTCTGTTTTTCGATCTGGATAAGCGCAATCTTAAAGCGTGTATCGGTGGCGTCACTCTCGATCCCCTCAAGCACCTGCAGGTGTTCGAGCGCTCCGTCTAACTTACTCTCACCAAGCATAATGTGACTGACAACCTTTCGGGCGAGGGCGTTAGACGGCTCCCTTTCGAGCATGCGCTCGCACTCTACCCGCGCACGCTCCGTCTTCTTTTGCTTGAGTAGCACACGCAACAGCTCAGTAAATCCACTCTGCGACGCAGGTTCAAGCTCTATCACCTTAGCGTACTCGCGCTCGGCCTCAGGCAGTTTCTCTAGCTGTTCGTACATCCGTCCCAAGTAGTAGTGACCTATCGCCTCTCGAGGATGAAGCTGAACAAGCGACT
Organism: Bdellovibrionota bacterium; assembly: GCA_044235305.1. Taxonomy (GTDB): domain Bacteria; phylum Bdellovibrionota_C; class UBA2361; order UBA2361; family OMII01; genus OMII01. Next base: position 748 of record JBIIHY010000337.1, on the reverse strand, counting down.
GCAACGTTCGCACCCCCGCGTCAAACCTCTTCTGCTTGGCGTACAGATTAGCGAGCAGGATGTAGGGGTCAAACTTACTGGGAAATTCCTCTATCAACCCTTTGTACATCGGCTCAGCTTCAGCACTTCTATCGAGCGCCTCAAGCACGCCAGCGTACAACATTCTCACATAAGGGTCGGTGGAATCCTGCGTGAGTGCTTTATCTGCGGCGACGAGAGCCTTATCAAGCTCACCAAAACGGAGATACAGGTCTGCCATCTTGGAGTGTAGAGCTGGGGCTGGCTCCTGAAGGCTCTCTTCGCTCCTTGAATAGTACTCAAGCGCTTCGCGGTAATTCTCGTTATTTAAACTTAAATTCCCTGCCAGGTAGTTATGCAGAGAGTCTGATTGCTTGCGCACATCGGGGCTAACAGCCGAGCGCGCGGCGTTCGCCACATCGTTTTGTAAGGTATTTCGATAGTCAGCCGTTGGCCGCAGGCTACCACTGAAACATCCGCTCAATACAGAAACAAGTATCGGAAAAGCGAGGCAGAGGCCAAGACGATGCATAAAACCACCTCTAACCCTCTCTTACTTCCACTCTGCTGTTAACTCCCTCTACATAAGTATTGGGTCGAGCTCGCGGCTCGCTGCGCTACTCGGCGCAGGGTGTAGAGAAGAACAAAAAAGTGGTTCGCCCGCAAGGACTCGAACCTCGATCTTCAGGGTCAGAACCTGACGTGCTGCCATTGCACCACGGGCGAACAA
>JBIIHY010000336.1:0-3519 GCA_044235305.1 Bdellovibrionota bacterium | reverse complement strand
CGATTTAACACATTCTCAAAGAGTTCCTGACGACCAGATACGTTTGGAGCTACCTCTCCCTTTTCGAGCATGTACTTCTCTAAGCTCTCAAAGTTTGCAGCACCTTCTGTTATCTGAAGTCCGATGCCGCTCTCCCATGAGGCATAGCGTTGTTCGGTCATCTTCTTGAGCACCCCGTCCTTACGAACCTCGGCTGCTATCTTTAGTCCGTGTGCGAAGGCATCCATAGCTCCGATGTGAGCGTAGAAGAGGTCAATAGGCTCAAAACTATCGCGTCTAACCTTAGCATCGAAGTTTAGCCCGCCACGACCAAGGCCGCCTTGGTTTAGGACCGAGAGCATCACCTGAGCGGTGGTGTAGATGTTAGTTGGGAACTGGTCGGTATCCCATCCAAGCAGCTCATCTCCGCGATTGGCATCGATTGACCCAAGCATTCCGTAGCTACTAGCGTAGGTAATCTCGTGTGCCATCGAGTGGCCAGCGAGGGTTGCGTGGTTGGTTTCGATATTGAACTTGAACTCCTTCTCAAGGCCGTAGGTCTTGAGGAACGCCATACAGGCAGCGCAATCGCTGTCGTACTGGTGCGTTGTTGGCTCCTTTGGCTTTGGTTCAATGAGGAACTGAGCATCAAGGCCAATCTTATTTCGGTACTCGACTGCCATCGAGAGGAATCGCCCAAGGTTGTCTAGCTCCCGGCGGAGTTGGGTGTTGAGGATGCTCATGTATCCCTCACGACCACCCCAGAACACGTAGTTAACGCCACCAAGCTCTTTAGTGACCTCCATCGCCTTCTTTACTTGCGCAGCGGCGTAGGCAAACACATCAGCATTGCAGCTCGTTGAAGCACCGTGCACGAAGCGCTTATTACTAAAAAGGTTCGCAGTGCCCCAGAGCAGCTTGATGCCAGTGCGGGACTGAGCATCCTTTAGCTTTGCTACAACAGCATCGAGGTTCTTGTTGCTCTCTCGCAGGTCTTTTCCTTCAGGTGCTACGTCACGGTCGTGAAAGCAATAGAAGGGCACTCCTAGCTTCTGCATAAATTCAAAGGCAACATCAACTTTCTTGAGCGCCATCTCAAGAGAGTTAGAGCCATCATCCCACGGGCGAACCGCACACCCTGGACCGAATGGATCACTGCCGGTACCGCAGAAAGTATGCCACCACGCTACTGCAAAGCGCAGATGCTCTTTCATGGTCTTTCCCTCGATTACTTCGTCAGCGTTGTAGTGCCTAAAAGCAAGTGGATTTGTGGACGAAGGCCCTTCGTACTTAATCGCAGCAACGTCAAAATACTGAGTCATGCTCTCTCCTGTATGTTTCAAAAGACACAGGACCCTCGTCTGTCGTCGGTCGGAAACCGAAACGCATAGAGTCCCATAAAGTAGCGAGGCTGGAGGTTAGCAACTTTTCCCCGCAAACGACATAAAAATTATTAGGGGGGGTACTGATTGTCATCAGCAAGAAGACTCAGCCGGCGGGCGAATCAGAGGAGAATTCGTTAGCAACAGGAGTCATTTGGCTGAGCATGACTCCTCATAGGTAGCGTCACACTTCCAGTACGTTGCATTGAACCCCAGCCCTGTTTCCAACCAGTTACTGCCTTCCACAAAGCGCGGCAGGCCACTATGTACATAAGCTGCCGGTATATAAAACGCTGGAAGAAGAGGAGCCATAGTGGGCGCATGCTCTCTCGATCAAAATAGAAAGCGAGGATAGATATAAACAACTCAACCCCAAGTGGTAACCTCCTGCCTGCTCAACCGCTGATCGTCGCCACGCGCCAGCAGCTCCAGCTACCACGAGAATTGCATTGAGATATGCGTATGCACGACGGCCGATACAGATATTGGTGATATACTCCATCGACTGCCAGTGCGTGAGGATGCTACGTCGGTTTCCTACCTTTATGTTTCCGGCCACGGCACCAACCGATGGATCGGTAAAGTGCTTGGCAAGATGGGTTACCGCATCCGGGTCAAATTGCGTATCGGCATCGAGGCACACCAGGATGTCGTGATTTGCGTACTGAATACCGTGATTAAGGGCGGATGATTTTCCACCGTTGTTTTGACGGAACAATTTAACTCGGGGGTTGTCTCCAAAATGGTTCTTTACTTCGTCGCTGGTATTGTCGGTTGAGCCGTCATCAACGATGATTATCTCGTAGGCGCGATGTCGACCCTGAGGCAGACTAGAAATAGTATCCGCAATAACTTTCCCTTCATTGTAAGCAGCGATAACTATGCTGACGGGGATGTCGCGCGCTCTCTCCCATTCTTCAGGATCGAATGGTTGTCTAGTCTCTTGAATGCGAGCAAGCACAGAGCAGACCAGAATTATACCGAGGCGGATTACGCCAAGGGTAACAATATCGATAAAGAGGGCGCTAAACGCTAATGATCCATAAGAGATGAGTTAAAGGACAAGCGTGTGCATAACCCGTAACGGGTTGCTTGTGATAGTCGGCATAAGCGCATCGCGGGGAATGCCCATAAGCTCGTGGGTGGTGAGGAAGCGAAGCCCTTTGGCCTTGAGAGCAGGAATAAGAATTGAGAGCGCTTCAACCGTCTTTGCTCGTTCGTCTGGGCCGTCGTGAAGAAGGATGGCGTTGCCCTGCATCTGGTCGATAGTTGCCAAAATCTCCCGAGCTATATCGCCGCCCGTTCTCTCGCGTGACTCACCATCAGCGCCATCCTCAGACTGTACCCAATCGCGACCATTTGTTGAGATCCCAACTGTGGTGTACCCGAGGTCTTGTGCAACAGCGAGCGCGCGCAGTTCTTCGAACGAAAGTGGAGAGCCTTCGCTTATGTAAGGAGGGCGAAGGATTCTCACTGAACGCCCGAGGACGCCCTGTATCGCTCGCTGAGCAGCGTTTAGTTCAAGCGTTTCACGGTTGCTGCTAACGAGTGAAAGATCGGGGTGCGAGAAGGTATGATTGCCGATGTCGTGGCCCTCGTTAAATATGCGGCGTACGAGATCAGGCTCTGCAAGGACCCGTTCGCCTACAAGGAAAAAAGTGGCTTTGATGTCATTCTCTCTGAGGATATCGAGTATCTGCGCGGTATACGGTTGAGCTGGACCATCATCAAAGGTGAGAGCAACCGCCTGGGGTTGGTATCCAGAGTGAACCACGGTGGCAGAGCGGCGGGGCGAATGGTCACGTGCGCCGGAAGGTAGCTCTGCTTGATCAGCCGACGGTAGTTTTTGCGTGGTGGCTCGCTGAGAGGAAACCGAGACAGATATAGTATCACCCCTACCCATAGTAACGAACGGAGAGGTAGGAGGCACATCATAGAGTTCGGCCAGAGCGCTCTTTGAAGGCCCGCTCTGTAAATTCCGATTTTCGGTAGTTATGCTTGTCAGGCGATGTCAAACTAATGGGGAGCCAAGAAACATCACGCAGGAAAGGATCAACGCTGTTAGTCCCGTGATAGCAAGTCCGAGCAATGCTCCAAGGGCTCTAGCGCGACGCTTTCCTGAGGGATCAAAGAAGATGTGATGGGAGGACGACATAGC
>JBIIHY010000335.1:0-3532 GCA_044235305.1 Bdellovibrionota bacterium | reverse complement strand
TGTACTGAGAATGATGATGGCGATAACCTTGCTCAGCTTGATAATCTCGCTACTAAACAACGCGCTGAAGTAGTTAATCTCTTAAAGGGGACGATCAAGCTGGCTAAGGGGAATAGGTCAGGCATAGCGCGAGCCAACCGCCTGATAGATCAAGCGCGTAGGCTATACTTAGAGCAGTGGACCGGAATCTGGTCTAATTTCAGCAAGGTGACGGTAGTGTGTGTCGGCATAGGCTGTGCAAGTATCGACAAAGCTACCGCTATATCCGGCATAAATGCACGGTCGTCCACGTTTGTTAGTCTGGCTCGTTCTAGCGCAGCGCTCGCAAAGAAACTTTCGCGAGGGCGCCTTGCAAGGGTCGCAGATGCAACTGTCGCCACAACGCGTCGTATGAATAGAGAAGTGCAAGAGAAGTCGGCGCAGCTGCCACGCTTTGAGAGTAAGTGTCAGTAAGCTAGAAGTTACTTCCGCACCAGGTGGTATCAAGACTTCTCGGGGATTCGGTATAGGAAGACATTCTCTTCCTGTGCTGTTGGAGGCCAGTCTGGGAATGGGTGCACGGCGGCTAAGATTCTACTACCAGGTTTCATCTCTGATTGAACCTTCTCTTTCAGCTTCTGCATGTAGATGGGCACCATGTAGATAGTAACGATATCTGCGTTGCTGAGATCAACGTCCCAGAGGTTTGTTCTGCGTACTGCTACTAAGGATGCTCTGCGCAAGCAGCACCGTAACCTTGTGTACCACACCAGTAGCGGATTTATTTCGATTCCAACGCACTGTGCTCCGTGTTTTGCGGCCGCAAATAGAATCCTGCCATCACCAGACCCAAGGTCGATGAGGTTTTCGCCCGGCTTAATCTGAGCGAGCCGCATCATTCGTTTCACGGTCGATGAGAGCGAGGGAATAGGTGGCGCGCCACGGAAGATGGCTATCAAGGTGAAAGCAAAATAGAGCAACAGCAGGACGTAAAGCGCTATAAAGATGAGGGCGAGGAGGGGGTGCATATAGTAAGTATAGTCCTTTTAAAAAAAGCAACTATCCGCATTTTGCGTGACTGCGATAGCTGCGGGCTGATGCCCAGACTCGTAGCGCTCTACCGCCGTCAGCAGCAGGTGCTCAAAATTTCGAATCCACCGTTGCGCATCAAATAGAGGAGAGGTTGTTCGTAGCGTGTCGGTCTTTGCGCGCAAGGATGCCATCAGGGTAGGGGACTGTGCTAGTTCAATTGCCTTATTGATATACTCATCTGGTGAATAGGTGACAAACTCTGAAAGCTTACATGATGTGAGGATGCTAGCTGCCACGCGGGAGGCAAACGTTTGACCGCAGAGAGTTACTAAAGGAAGCCCGGCCCAAAGCGCATCACTTGCAGTGGTATGACCAGTGTAAAACCAGCTATCAAGGAAGAGATCTGCCGCTGCTAAACGAGTAAGGTGCTCGGTGTGGTTTGTGGTATGTGCAAACACAATTCGGCTGGGATTGATTCCTAAGCGGGAGGCTTCCTTTCGAATATTCTGCTGAGCCTGCTGGTTATCAAGGAGAAGCCACAGTATTGCCCGGGGAACAGCTTCAAGAATACGCATCCACGCTGTGAATACATCCGGTGTTATCTTGAACGTACTGTTGAAGGAGCAGAAAATAAAGGCATCATCGGATAAATCGTATTTTTGCCGCACCGATGAGCGATCTGTCGTCGCCATAGGCTCGCGAGCATTTATCTGGTAACACTCGGGCATGTAGAGAACCTTTTCAGTGTAATACTGTTGGTGCGCGTCAGGAATAATAATACGGTCCGCCACTATGTAATCGATCTCGTTCATCCCTGAGGTGCCGGGAAACCCAAGGTAGTTTATCTGAATCGGCGCTGCTCGATATTGGAAGATGTTTGGTCGAGCATTTAGAGTCCACCCTTTGAGGTCGATTGCGATGTCGATTCTCTTCTCTCGTGCAAGTTCAGCAACAGATCTATCGCTAAGGGTATGAATGGCGTAATGCTCATCGAAGGAAGCCCTGGTCTGTCGCGCAATCAAATCATCACTACCAGTGTAGTCGAATCCGACTACATCAAAACGCCGGCGGTCATGCAGCGAGAATGCATTGCCCATAAGCACCATGGTTGCGTGGTGATGAAAATCAGCGGAAAAGTACCCAATCCTTACTTTGGGACCACGGCTCCACCTCTGAATGAAAGGTATGGTCTCGGTTTTGCATGTGCGATGTGCAAAAGCGATTGCATTGTCACGCAATTGCGGCGCTGACACATTGAGCGCCATGCATGTAATCGGGTGCATGGGATGCTCAGGGGTGATAGTGAGTGCTGGGACTATCGAGCGGTAAGAGAGGAAATCACACATGTACTGCACAGATTTTAGTTTGCGCATAAGCAGCTCGGGCGAAGGCTTTGCTTTAATAAGCGCGTCAACATGCTCGATGGCTTCAAGATGTCTACCTTGTATCTGTAGACAGAAAGAGAGCTCAGATCGTGCGGCATAATTACGAGGTTCACAATCAAGAGCTGCCCTGTAGTCAGTGATGGCTTGATCGATATGTCCTTGCTCAAAAGCCGTCCGCGCAAGATAGAGCCATGTAAATTGATTGCGGGGATTCTCAAGGGCGCTCTTGGCTAGATGGAAGGTCGCTTGTTCGAATCTTCTGTTGCAAAATGCGGCCAGTCCGCGAAGGAGTGAGGTGGTCGAATCCTCACCACAGAGATCTGCAAGAAGCTCCGCTGTTTCAGCCATCCTGCTAAACTCCTGTCTCGCGTGGTGCGCAAATAATTTCAAGACGTAAAGATTAGTGTGCTTTGGGCTTTCTTGGAGTGTTTTTTCAGCCGCTGAGATTACAGCTCCTAATTCGCCCGCGTCGTACAGGGTTGCAATAGAGCGGAACGCTGCATCATCGGGGCTCTGAGGCGTGAATTCACATTGAAAGTGCATGTAGCCGTGTTCGTTCGGGAATTTGAACTCCGATCGTTGTAACGGCTGGTGCGAGGTAGTTCTTGAGTGAAAAGTGCAGCGTTAGCGGTCTAGCAGTGCCTTGACCCTACTTTGGATCTCCCCTGTATCAATGCCCCGTCTGGCAACAACGAATGGGTCGACCCGCATATCGTGTGAGTTGAAGTTAAGCTGTTGGCCGGTACGGAGTGAGATGGCGCTGCCTCCCTGGGCAAGACATGCGCAGATGTGCGGTGCCACATCCCATGCTGGTAGCGGGCGCGGTTCTACATAGATATCGGCCCGGCAGCTAATGATATTCCAGAAGCGTTCGTAAAGTAGTTTTCCGTAAACGAGGTGTTCATCGTGCACATCGAGGGTCTGTAAGATTGATTTCGTCTTCTCTGACATTTCGCTTAGTGAGGGGCAGTAACCAACAAAGCGTAGGGGAAGCGTAACGTCGGCAGGGGGTAAATATTGAGGGGGCTGTGATAAAGAGCGCAGAGCGACGAGGCGATCTTCAACATGAAATGACCGGGAGCCATCGAGGTAGGTCACATGCGCCAGGGTAGGTACCCCGTCGACAATCAGAGCAA
>JBIIHY010000334.1:0-3548 GCA_044235305.1 Bdellovibrionota bacterium | reverse complement strand
CGGGTGCCTTGTAAACGGCGCAGGTCTTGCCATGGCAACGATGGATATCATCAAAGCCTTCGGCGGTGAGCCAGCAAACTTTCTTGACGTAGGTGGTGGAGCTACAAAAGAGAACGTCACCGAGGCGTTTCGTATCTTGCTCTCTGATAGCAACGTAAAGGGTATATTGATTAACATCTTCGGCGGCATCATGAAGTGCGATGTGATCGCAACCGGTGTAATCGAAGCTGCAAAAGAGGTTGGCTTGAAGGTGCCGCTCGTTGTTCGGTTACAAGGAACAAACGTTGATATCGGACGGAAGCTTTTGGCTGAGTCGGGGCTTGCAATCACTCCGGCTGACACGATGGATGAAGCAGCTCAGAAGATCGTTGAGCTAGCAAAGTAGGACAGAGGGAGAGAGGGATTCACAATGAGCGTTCTGGTAAATAAAAATACTCGCGTTATTACTCAAGGCATCACCGGAAAGACTGGAGCATTCCACACCCGAGCGTGCAAGGAGTATGGCACTCAGATGGTGGCTGGCGTTACTCCGGGGAAGGGTGGGCAATCCTTTGAAGGGATACCGCTTTTCGACACTGTGCACCAAGCCAAGGCTGAGACAGGGGCTAACGTTTCTATCATTTACGTGCCACCTCCCTTTGCAGCAGATGCAATCATGGAGGCAGTAGATGCCGATCTCGATCTCGTTATCTGCATAACCGAAGGTATTCCAGTTCTTGATATGCTTAAGGTCTCAACCTATATGCAGGGGCGCAGAACAAGACTTATCGGGCCAAACTGTCCAGGAATTATCACACCGGGCGAGTGTAAGCTTGGAATCATGCCGGGCTTTATCCATAAGCCAGGTCGCATCGGAGTTGTTTCGCGTTCAGGAACGCTCACCTATGAAGCCGTGTTTCAGCTTTCATACCTGGGTATGGGGCAGTCGACCTGTATCGGTATCGGAGGCGATCCACTAAACGGCACAAGCTTCATCGATTGTTTGCAGCTTTTTAATGCTGATGCTGATACTGACGCTGTTGTGATGATCGGTGAGATCGGCGGTAGCGCAGAGGTCGAGGCGGCGCAGTGGGTCAAGGCTAACATGAAGAAGCCAGTTGTGTCGTTTATCGCAGGAGCCACTGCTCCTCCAGGGCGCAGAATGGGGCACGCTGGTGCGATTATAAGTGGTGGTGATGACACTGCCGAGGCGAAGTTTAAGGCATTGAGCGCTGCCGGAATCCATATCGTTCGCTCTCCACACGAGATCGGAGCGAAGATGAAGGAAGCACTGGGGCGGTAATCGCTCTGCGTCAGCGCTTTGCATAATTTTATTTAGGAGAGGTCTGCATGACATCACCTAGTGCAATAGTTGACGGCTACATGTCTGGTTTCGGCAACACGCACGAAACCGAAGCGCTTCCAGGGGCTCTGCCGCGGGGGCAAAATTCCCCGCAGCGGTGCGCCTACGGCCTCTACGCTGAGCAGCTCTCGGGCTCGCCCTTTACGGCTCCAAACGCTACAAACGAACGCTCGTGGCTTTATCGTATCTTGCCATCAGTTGCACACATAAACGCGTTTCGTCGAATTGAATCGTATCCACACTGGCGCACTGCACCGGCAGTTGATGAGCACTCGCTCTCAATCGCTCCGCTGCGGTGGAATCCGATCGCTGCTCCAACACAGCCAACGACCTTCGTGCAGGGTGTCTACACGATGACAACCGCCGGAGATGCTCACTCCCATACGGGGATGTCGGCAGGAGTCTACTTCGTCAACGCATCGATGACGGATGATTACTTCTACAATGCAGACGGGGAGCTGCTTATCGTTGCTCAGGAGGGTGCGCTGCGATTCTTTACTGAGCTTGGAAAGATAGAGATTACGCAGGGTGAGATCTGTGTAATACCACGCGGCACAAAATTCAAAGTAGAGCTCGTCGCTGGCCCCGCTCGCGGATATCTGTGTGAGAATTACGGCGCAACCTTTACGCTGCCCTATCGCGGCCCGATAGGTGCCAACTGTTTAGCAAACTCACGCGACTTTAAGACCCCTGTTGCAGCGTTTGAAGATAAAGTTGCTCCCTGTCGGTTAACAGTTAAGTGGGGCGGTAGGTTTTATGAAACAGAGATTCCGCACTCGCCCCTTGATGTTGTTGCCTGGCATGGAAACTATGCTCCGTACAAGTATGACCTGCGGACCTTCTCGCCTGTAAACGCAGTGCTCTTTGATCATCCAGATCCTTCAATCTTTACCGTGTTAACGTCACCTTCAGGAGAGGAGGGCACAGCCAACGTTGACTTTATCATCTTCCCAGAGCGTTGGTCGGTTGCCGAACACACCTTTAGACCGCCGTGGTATCACAAGAATCTAATGTCTGAATTTATGGGGCTGCTCTACGGACAGTACGATGCAAAGCCGAACGGGTTTCTCCCTGGAGGAATAAGTCTACACAACTGCATGTTGCCGCACGGGCCAGATAAAGAAGCCTTTGAAGCTGCAACCAGTGCTGAATTAGCACCTCGAAAAATCACCAATACGATGGCGTTTATGTTCGAGACGCGTTACCCGCAGCACTTGACCTCGTTTGCAGCAAGTACTCCCTCGTTACAGAAGGATTACCTCGGGTGCTGGGGTGGATTGCCGAGAAGATTTAATGGGACGGTAGAGGGGAAGTAGTTTACTTGCTCTGTATCAGTCAAGCTGCAGCCAGCGCTTTAAACGTGCAAGCATCCTGTCTGTCCACTCTACAGTGGGAGATTGATTGATTGATTTTACTCTTCCCGTTACTAGTAGTTGTGGACTGCGTTCGAATTTCTCGTAGTCTTCAAGGTGCGCGTATAGTCGTGAGTTTTTGACCTCAACTACGCCATCTGCAGCCTTTGCTATACGGTTCTCTGGGACGAGGTGTCGCCCTGTGACGGCGTGATAAAGCACACAGGCTGCTATCAGGTGCTCACTACTTGGAAGCTGTACCTGTCTGCTTGTTAAGTAGGCTCTTAGTTTATTACCGCGAAGTGTATCGGTGCGAGGCACAAATCCGCAAATACCGATGGGCGTTGGCCACGTAAATGTGTCGCTGAAGCGGCCAGAGTCCATAAGACGCGACATCATGTCTTCAGAGAGAAGCTGAGGTCTGTTGGCAGCGCTGCGCACACTGTAGGCGTCAACGAGGATCTCTGAGAGAGGGGTTCGACGGGGTAGGGTAAAGATAGCAACCCGATTGCGTGGATTTTCTTCTAAAGTGTATTTTTTTCTAAGTTCCTCAGGCGTACGGGGGCGAGCAGCGGTGGGGGGCAAGTTGCGAAGCGCAGAGGTGTCTTGCACCACAGGATCGCCTTTATCAACCATTAGCCCACCGTCATATACTGGGCCCTTGGGATCAGGATCAAGCGGAGTGCGAGGGCGGTGTAGTTGGTATGGTCCGGTTGGGATGTGTTGCATCATGGAGTGCCTCCCCTAGGGAAGCGCGGCAAAACCCCTCCCTGCTGCGAAAGCGGATCTTGGGTCGCTCTTCGATTTTTGGCACGTGGAAAAATCCTCCATGTATCTCAGACTTCGGCGAGCTC
>JBIIHY010000059.1:0-11520 GCA_044235305.1 Bdellovibrionota bacterium | reverse complement strand
ACCCCTTGCGGGTCTCATGCTTAAGGTTGAATACATCCTGACGGCTCAGTCTTCTGGAATCGAAGAGCGGAGCAGAACCATGCTTCAGCGCTCATATCAATCAGCAGAGCGTTTAGTTGGGCTCGTGCAGGCGATGTATGAGTACGCTAAAGTCGGACTCTCAAGCGGTTCATGTGAGCGGGTGTCGTGTAAGAGCCTTGTTCAGGAGCTTATCGACGATCTTCCGATTGAGGAAGAGCGTGAGGTCTCTATTGGAATTGGGGAGCTGCCGGAGGTGTGGGGGAATAGAGGGCTTCTGCGTCGAATCTTTATCAATCTAATCGGTAATGCGGTTAAGTACAACGATAAGCCAGAAGTAGTTATTAATATCGGATGCTCCGGGGTTTACGATGCCGGTAGTGGAGAATGTGCCGAGCTGTATGTAGAGGACAATGGTCCTGGGATTCGTTCCGAAGACGCGAAGGGAATCTTTGATATGTTTTCTCGCGGCACCTCGCAGGTAGCGCGCCCCGAAGGTCTCGGGATAGGTCTTGCTGTGGCGCGACGTATCGTAGAGATGCACCACGGTTCTATTTCTGTGGAGCGCTCACCTCTCGGTGGGGCGCGCTTTGTATTTTCTCTCGCGATGAAAGAGTTAGCGCGCCCATGATGAGGCTCATATCCCAGACAATTCTTACTTTTCTGGGCGGGTCGTAAAGTCCTTAGTACGTATCATCCTGTTAGGGATTTGATGTACAAAGCTCGTTAGTCATGACATCAAGCGATGCTTCCCAGGTAATAGACAGTTGCCTTGCTATCTTCTCCCATGAAGTCCGCTCGCCCTTGTCCACGATACTCGGATGGGCTCAGATTATTGCAACCAAAGATCTTACAGCAGATCGGTTACAACTTGCCTGTCGAGCGATTCAGCGCAGTGCTCACGAAATTACTGCTTTGGTGTGTGAGGTCGGGTACTTGCGAAGCTTTGTGCAAAGTAATAGAGACCACAAAGCTTCATACCCAACAACGACTACCGTGCTTCATTTAGCAATCGAGGAGGTTCGTGACTTTGCAGAAGAGCGAAGGATTTCTATAAGCTTGGTGGATACCACCGAGCAATCGCATGTAGGTATATCAGATAAGCATGTCGCGGTGCAGATCATTGCATCTTTGATTGCGCACGCTATTCGGGTGACTCAACCTGGAGGAGAAGTTGCAGTGGAAGCGGGATTACATAACGATTCACTAGAGGTCTCTGTGAAAGCAGTTGGGTGTGAAGAGGACTTGCACCTTGCTATTGCTAGGTACCTAGCCGAGCTTTGTGGGGGGACGTTATCGCTACCGGAACGCGGATATGGCGAACCTGCCCTTATGGTCGCTACTATTCCCGTAAGCGGTGCTTTGAATACGGATGCGTTGGAGGCGGCGCAGGGCTAGGGTTGATGGTAGGTTCTAACGCACTTTTTTAAAGCTACTATCCATACAAGCGTTACAGCTACAAAAAGTAAGCCATTCACGGTAGGGAGAGCGCCGCTCACCGTTGCCCGTAAAGTCACTACACAGTCTATGATGTTCGCAGCCAACAACACAGCGATTATACCGCCCTCTGTATTGGGCGACCTAGCGGCCCGCCATGCCCCGTAGGCAAGCGCCAAGAGGTATACTCCAGCAACGCCGAATACAAGCTCAAGCTCAGGCGTCATGGTTGCTGGTAGTCCAGCGCTCAGCAGCCATAGGGTTGGGTAGAACACGGCCGAGGCGCCGCACGCAAAGAAGTAGATGCTTAAGAGCCAGAGGGTGGTTGCGGAAGAACGAATCGGTGTATTCATAGGGTGCTCTGAACCGATAGCACCCTTTGAGGGCACCTGCTAGAGTGTAACAGCGGATTTTAACTGCAACAGGTTTAAAGAGGGGGCAGAGTGGCGCGTTTTACATTAAAAAATAAGGTCGTATGGCTCACCGGAGCAAGTAGCGGTATCGGAGAAGCTCTAGCATACGAGCTTGCTCGCCGGGGTGCTCGTGTTGTTATCACAGCACGACGTAGGGAAGTTCTGGATGCGATAGTCGGAACGATCGCCAAGTCGGGAGGCCAAGCGTTTGCCTTTGCAGGGGATGTGCAAGACCTTGACCAGATGAAGGGGATTGTAGCGGAGGTTGAGCGTACGGTTGGGCCAATCGACCTAGCGATTCCTAACGCTGGAACGCACGTGTTTACTATCCCTGACAACTTTAATAGCGCTGAGTACCTCTCGCTTATGCAGCTTAACTTTGGCGGGATGCTGCACTGTATTGAAGCAGTTCTCCCCAAGATGCTAGAGCGTGGTTTGGGTCGGCTTGCACCGGTTGCAAGCTTAGCCGGATATAGAGGACTGCCGAGAGCTGCTGCCTACGGAGCGAGCAAGGCAGCGATGATTCACTTTCTTGAGAGTATCCGGTTTCACCTTAAGACTAAGGGGATTGTTATCTCGATTGTAAATCCAGGTTTCGTAAAGACGCCGCTTACTGACAAAAACGACTTCTATATGCCTTTTTTGATCGATGCTGAGAAAGCGGCTAGGATTATCTGTAGGGGGATTGAGCACGGTAAGCGTGAGATAGCATTCCCGTGGCCGTTTTCGTGGATATTAAAGTTCGGTCGCATGCTTCCTGATCCGGTGTATGAGAGGATAGTTGATAGATTGTGGTAGAGGGTGAGCGTTTGAAGATTGCAGTCGTTGGTGGTGGTGTTGCAGGGATAACTGCCGCGTACGTTTTATCGCGACGACACGATGTCACGTTGCTTGAGCAGAACGAGTATGTCGGAGGGCACACAAACACCCGAGTTGTGTGTGACCCAAAGAATCCAGAGCTTGCAGTTGATACGGGATTTATAGTTTGTAATCCGCGAAACTACCCCAATTTTTACAAGTTCCTCGATCAGCTCGGTATTAAACGACAGGATTCAGATATGTCGTTTGGCTTTTCGTGCGATCAAACCGGTTTGCAGTACATGGGGCCCTCGGTAAAGGAGTTTCTAAAGGCTCCCGGAAATCTCCTTAATCCTCAGTTTGTCCGTATGATCCTTGAGCAGCGCCGGTTTAACAGCCGCGCGTTGGCTGATTTAGCTGCCGGAACCCTTGGTAATACCCCGTTAGGTGAGTACCTCGGAGAGTTAGGGACGAGTGCGTATTTCTTTGATAACTATCTCGCGCCCTTAATAGGCTCTATTTGGTCTGCGCCGGATTCAAATGCGCTTGAGTTTCCTGCGTTGTCGTTTCTGACCTTTTTTAAGAATCACGGGATGCTTGAGATGAGTAAGCGTCCGCAGTGGCAAACAGTTGTTGGAGGGAGCCACTCGTACGTTAAGGCGTTTCGTAACGCTTTTAAGGGAAGTGTGCGTACATCGTCGCGAGCACTCTCTGTGCGACGTGATGCAGAAGGGGTAGTCGTGCAATCAGCCGGAGGGGTCGAGGAGCGCTATGATAAGGTCGTTTTAGCAACTCATGCTGATGAGGCTTTTAAGCTCTTAGTTGACCCGACTGCTGAAGAGCAGGGCGCGCTTGGAGCGTGGCGCTACAGCACCAATCGCACCGTGTTGCATACAGATCCTTCTGTGCTTGGCCCGCGCAAGAGGCTGTGGGCAGCGTGGAACTACAAGCGACGGATGAGTGCGCGGCAGGACTCGCCAGTAGCGATAACCTACTACATGAACAAACTGCAGAATCTAGATGCCGCTAAAGATTATTTCGTGACACTTAACTGCTCAGATCAGATCGACCGGGCATCAGTGCTCTACGAGGTAACCTACACTCATCCTGTGTACACACCCGAGTCTGTTGCCAGTCAAGACCGCATTCGGCAGCTTAATGGCACAAAAAACACCTTCTTTTGTGGCGCCTACATGCGGCACGGGTTTCATGAAGATGCCGTGATGTCTGCCCTCGATGTGGTAGCGCTCTTTGGTATGACGTTGTGACATGAAATGTCAGCGTTCAAAGATTGCGTGGGGAGAGGTCGGGCACTTCCGTGCAACGCCTAAGCAGTATGGGTTCTCATATCCGCTCTTTACCTTTGAACTCGACCTCGACGAACTTGAAACCTTGTTATTGTGGCCGTGGCTCTTTGGCTACAACAGGCGCGCGCTACTCTCTGTTCGTTCAAGGGACTATCTACAAGGCGATGGTTCGCTACGTGAAAAGGTCGAGCGTCTCTTGCGTGCGCACGGGGTCAGTGAAAGCCCGCACCGAGTAACACTTATGACGATGCCCCGCTTCTGTGGGTACATCTTTAACCCCGTTAGCTTCTTTGCGTGTTTTGATCAGGGTGGCCGAGTTATTGGCCTCATCACGCAAGTGAACAACACGTTCGGCGAGTCTCACGTGTATCCGCTTGTGTGTCAGCCAAGCGAGATTCCGGTCTCGTGGCGATTTACCAAAGAGTTCTTCGTTTCTCCGTTCTTTGATAGAGAAGGGGAGTATACGGTTGTATTAGAGGCCGAGGGTGAGAAGCTTGGAGTTCTCGTTGAGCTTGAGCGCGAGGGTGAAAAAGCGTTTAGCGCTTATCTGCGAGGTGATGCGCAAGAATTGACGGCAGGGAGCATAGTGCGCACTCTTGTACGGTTTCCGTTAGCCTCTCTCCTTACGATGACAAGGATCCATCTGCACGCCCTGGTGCTACATTTTAAAGTTGGTCTTACCCCCTACCTAAAGCCTGCTCCTCGTAGCAGCTATACCTTCCATTCCAAACAGAATCTGATTCATCGAGCCCGGTTATGGCTACTGGCAAGGTTTCGCTCATGGCAGGGTGAACGGGCAGGTCCGAGGGGTTGAAGTTGCAGGGCGTTAGATGGGATAACTTCGGTTGGTTAATTAGGAAAAACTGGAGTACGCCGTGCAGACAGCTGAGAAGATAGAGTATTTTCCGCAGGATTTTTCATCCACCGCCGAACCACGTGTGACCCACGAGATGCTCAGAGCACTATCTGGCGGTGGGCTCTATGAGCTTGGTGAAGCGTACATGAAGGGGGCGTGGGATACTGATGATCTCACAGCGCTCCTTTACCGGGTCTTCACAGGCCACTCTAGTATCCCAGTTAAACTTAAGAAGCTAAGCCCCCGCTTTATTGGATTCGTCATCGGCGATCGTCTTAAGAACTCTCAGATCGGAAGAAAGGCATACGAGGTAGCTGAGCGTCACTACGATCTTGGCAACGACCTCTTCTCTCAGATGCTTGATGCTACCACGATGACCTACACCAGTGGGTTGTGGACGGGAGCTGCAACCCTGGACCAGGCACAGGTAAATAAGATTGATCTTCTTTGCCGCAAGTTACAGCTTAGGCCCGGACTCAAAGTTCTTGATATCGGATGTGGTTGGGGAAATTTTGCTGAGTATGCAGCGAGAAAGTACGGAGTGTCGGTCACTGGTCTTACGGTATCGAAGGAGCAGGCAAAGCTTGCACGGGAACGGTGTAAGGGGTTGGATGTTGAGATCGTGCTCGAGGATTACAACAACTACGCAGGTACGTTTGATCGCGTAGTTTCTATTGAGATGATTGAAGCAGTTGGTAGAAAGAACATCCCAGGATTCTTCTCGATGGTGAAGCGCTCACTAAAGGATGGTGGCTTGTTTGCTCTTCAAGTTATCTCAGCCGAAACCTTTTCTCGCTACTCTAACGCAGGGCTCGACCAGTACATTCTGTGGCTGCAACGAAGGATATTTCCGAATGGGTATATTCCAAGCCTCGGTCATGTAACTGACCCTGATCGCAAGGGGTTGGTGATCGAAGACCTACACAACTTCTCCGCTGATTATGCGCTTACACTGCGTGCCTGGTGTAACAACTTCACTCGCGCCTGGCCTTCGCTTGAGGCTAAGTACGGCGAAGAGTTCCGCCGTATGTGGATGTACTATTTAAATGGTTGTGAGGCGCTCTTTAGAGCCCGCATGGTGCAGCTCTACCAGATTGTGTACTCCAAAGGCGGTGTACCGGGTGGGTACGTAGCGCCGCGGTAGAGGAGTTATGGAGCAGCCGTTTGTAATCTCTACATCTGACAACGCCGAGATTCACGGATACCTTCATCCAGTAGCCAACACTCACCGGCCGATAGTAGTACTCGTTCACGGTCTCACGGGAAGCATGGAGGAGTACATCCACCTGCGCCTCGCACGTCTGTTGAATGAAAGGGGATACGCAGCTATTCGCTTTAATCAGTACGGCGATGAAGAGCGTGCGCGCAAGTTTCAAGAGTCAACCATTCGAGAGCATGTCTCTGACACTAAAGTAGTAATTGAATACGCTCGTAATCAGGGGTGCTCGAAGGTGGTGTTAGCCGGCCACAGTCTAGGGTCCCCCATAGCGATAGCTGCTACTGATGATTCTATTAATGGGTTGATACTGATAGATCCAACGGGGCGTCCCGTAGATAGAATTAAGGATTGGGAAACCTACGATGCTGAACACCGCATCTCGTACCTTAATTGGTCAAGGCAGATTATCTTGGGCAAGCGCTGGATTGAGGATGCCAGATCGTTTCCTGACTCGTATGAACAATTTTCACACATTAAGTGTCCTGTTCAGATAATAGCTGCCGAGCGAGCTGACCAGATGAAGTTCTGCGAGCGATATCACGAGGTACATCCTGCGCACCCTGTGATTCAAATAGTCCCACATGCCACGCACTGCTTCCCCGAAGAGGGAGCGGTTGAGTTGCTTGCATCGATGATGTTGCAGTGGCTTGTTCAGATTGGTTAGAGCCCCGTTGCAAGCTGGCGCGCTTGTTTCTTTGTTGGACCGCGGAGCTTCTAGTGTACCGTTCCCGTTGCTAAGAGCTCTCACATCTTGGCAGCGGCATATCCCGCTCGCCCGATACTACGGGGTCCCTAGAAAGACCCACTTCGTATCGGCGATCGGGATAAGCCGATGAGAGACTTCAGATTGTTTGAAAAATATTTTTAAATGCCCTTGACACGAAAAAACAGCACTTAAAAAAGCAGTTCACTGATTGCTCATAGAAGTGTCACGTAATCCACTGTATTCGCGCATCTGTTGTGACGTTCACAAAATCCTTCTCGCGAAATGAAAAGGTGCTGAGAGGGGCAGTGGTGAGCCTTTAACGCGCCCAAAAAATCACACGGTATACTTTGCTTCACTGAGCGAAGTATCGCGGGAGCTTTTAAGGTATGCATGAAGCGATTGAACATTTTCTTAAAGCAAACACCAAAGAACGGGCAGCAATAGCAGAGGTTGTCAGTAGCCTTATTCCGATTATGGACGACAAGCTCTATGTACAAGAGGGCTACTCCTCACTCTTTGCTTTTCTTACTAACGGGTGTCAGTACTCAGAAGCTTCCGCGTATCGAAGGATAGCGGCTGCAAAGGTAGCAAAACTTAGGCGAGAGAGTCTTGAGCTGCTGCAAGCAGGAAAGCTGACTCTGTGCTCCATGGCTGAGATGGCAAAGGTTATTACAGAAGAAAATGCAGATACCTTATTGGCGGAAGTTCAGGGGCTTTCGAAGAGAGAAACAGAAGCTGTTGTTGCAAAAGCACTTCCACCAGTGGCAGTGAAGCACGAAAGGATTCGGAAGGTTAATGTGGCGCCACGGAAAGCTCCAGCGCCTTTATTTCCACCAGTGGCAGCAGAAAGCAGTACGCTTCTCTTTGCTCAAGAGCAAACGCCAGCGCCGGCTTTACAGGAGGTCCAACCTAAAACTTCGGTTATGACGAGCTACTCATTCCTAGCAGATGAGGAGTTTGATGCGCTTCTACAAGCAGTAAAGGCTTACACTGGGCATCAGCCACTGGTGGACGTACTAAAGGCTGCTATGCGTTCATACCTTAGAGAGAAGGCACCTAAGAGCGCGCAGACTCGCAAATATAACAAAAAAGGTAGACATGTGCCTAAATACCTCCGCCAAGCCGTCTTAGAGCGGGATGGGGGTAGGTGCTGCTTCGTTTCTGAATCGGGCGTGCGGGATAAGCTGCTGCCGTAGAATCGGAGTGTCGGGCAACACTAAAGTGTACCGGGTTCACGTAAATCAATTCGACGGGAATTCAGAACCAGTATCTCTCAGAGCAAGAGACCCGCGTCTAATATCCAAGTTGTTACCAGCCACCCTCACAAGAAATATCATCTCCCGTGACTGCTCGGGATTAAAGGGTTCTCCGTTCCAATCCCCGAGAAGTTTATAGATCGAAAAGCCAGCACTATGCAGGTGATTGGTTATCGTTTCAGCCGACATAAAGCGCAGCTCACTGACGGATACTAGACGCTCGTTTGGTAGGGTGTACTCGGTTTCAAAAACAATCTGTTCTCCTTTTGCAGAGTGAACCTTGAAAGATTCACGGACTATCCCAAAAGGTGATTCAAATTCCCGTTGCATTCCATCCCATTCTTGTGCCCAAAGTATGTGCGGATTTCGGGATTCAAAAGCAAATACTCCGTGTGGGGCGAGGTAGCTGCGGACATGAGAGAAGGTATTGGCAACATCTTCGTCTTTCAGTAAGACCTGAAAGGCGTGTCCGGTCATAGTGATGAGATCGAAGGTGGTGTTTGACTTAAAAGATTGGGCGCTTCCCTGGATCCATTCAATACGGCTGCCAAGCGGCGATCTTTTTGCGGCAGTAAGCATAGGGGCTGCCGGATCTACGCCTGTGACCATGTGGCCCCTCTGAGCATACGCGTTACACAGAAGTCCGGTGCCACAACCAAGGTCGAGGATTCGCATGGGGGCTGGGCCAGCTAACGAGAGATAAAACTCACGGTCATCGGACCATCCGTTACCGAGGTCGTATAGGCTTACAAGTGTAGGGTGTTCGTAATGTAGGTCAGTCACTTCCTTAGCGCCGCCAATATCTTATCGTGTACCGCCCAGTTTGCACTGACGAGAATATCGGACAATACCCGTTTTGCATCAGTTCTAAAGTTGCAAGGTTGATTGCCTTGAAAGTCAGTCATAATGGCCCCCGCTTCAGTTGCGATAAAGCCCATCGCGCCACCGTCTATCGCTTGGCAGGTTTCATGCACAACAGCCGACGCTTTACCGACTATAATGTCAGTTGAATCGTATACACCGGGATGTGACGCGTACGTTTCTGCAAGATCCTTTGTTTCTATGACGCCTTCTAAGCGCTTTGACAGGCTCGGAGAATTGAAAACAAGAGCCGGTCCCGTTGCATCGATGAGCGAGAGACGTCTTCCAAGAGACCTGTTTGCTGCTTCACTGTGGGTGAGTTCGAATGCTCCGTTTCCCTTTGATGCAACGTAACACCTATCGCGTCGCGGTTGGTAGCAGATGGCGCCTGTTATTTGCTGCTCATCATGTAAGGTAACGATAATCTGGTAGCGATCGCGTTTGTCGATATACGAACGGGTGCCATCAACGGGATCAAGGAGTATCTCGAGAGATGATTCGGCTGAGAAGTATTTTTTATTGAGCGAGTGCTCTTGCTCTTCCGAGAAGAAGTGGAGGTTTGGAAAGCGAGCCAGTAAAACTACTTCAAGAAAGGCTTGGATCGATAGGTCTGCGTCCGATAGAGCGTGGTGAAAAGGGGTATCTCCGTCCTTAGCATCGTGAACCGCCACACCGTTCTGTACTCGCGCGCTGTAAGAACCTGCCGTGGCAAGGTAAGGAAGGATGTATTCGATAACTTCGTGCGGGGCTGGGGTGCTCATCATGACAATCTTCAAAGGGTAATAGAGGCAGGCGCCCCTACAAAGATGATCGGTTGTAGCAGGACAGAGTGTTGCTTCGCAATACAAACCGGAGCGCGCTTACTTCAAATCTGGCCAGTGCATGCTGTAAAGCTCGGCAGCAAAAGCCGCTGCCCACCTTTGCTTTTCAGGGTCATGGTACTGAGAGACACCGTCTAGGCGCTCCCATAATCTGTAAATCTCTCCCTCTAGTCTGCGTTTTATCACTGGTTCAGATGTTTGGCCAGGAAGGGCTCCTTGCACTTTTCCAGCAACACTTTCATATAGTTGTTTATTTGCTGCGATCTCCGACCTCACTTGATTGCGACGTTCATCTGCGTCGAGCAGATTAGAGACTAAAGAGGTTCTGCGCGCATCGATCGTTGATGGTAGGTCCGCTGAAGTCGACGCGGTGTATAGCGTGAGCTTATCCAGAATATCCATAGTGTCGGGCTTGGCGCTATCTAGCGCCACTAGGACTTCCGCGTGAGCGCGGGCATACGCCTGCTGCCGAGGGTCCTGGGAATAGTCCGTATTGTCGCACTGGCTCCACGCCACAAGGATATCTTTTGCTAAAGCTGTTTTCAGCGAATCGATATCGGATTCCTGCCCTCCAGTCAGCTTCGCCTGCGCGAGTAGGGTTCGGTAATCGACCTTCGGGTGAACGTCCATGTGGGTGTAGAGATCAATCACCACGTCCAGCTTTACCTGTTCGGGGGTGCGCCCTGGAACCGTGGGAAAAGGAATGTAAGGGGGAGGGGTGAAAGCCTGAGGTTCTCTATCTCTTTCTCTAAGGTGATCTAGCGGGTCAGGTGAAGGTTTAGCTTCACGTGGGATCGGAATTGGTATCTGCACCGGGATCGGCGTCTCATCTAAGCGCGATGGTTCTTTTTCGCCCGGATTCGGTTCGGGGGTTTTCGGGTTAGGGACAGCCGAGCCCTTACCCTCGGTCCGTTTGGGTTCCCTCTTGCGTGAGAAGATGGGGATAAAAGGCGGTATCAAGAAAGTTAGGTCTGTAGCGGGAGAAACTGACTGGAAGGTAATTTCAACGCCTTGTAGCTCCTCAAGAGTCAGGGTAACTATAGACCCGCGGGTATCATCAATTGTCGACTTCAGGAGGGTAGCTTCTTCTTTATTGAGGCCTTTAAGATTGCCTGCATTGTAGTTTCTTATAAGGCGGTGTACTGCATCATGTTGCAATCCCATTCCAAGATTGTGTTTCGTGGCTACGGAGTGAAGCTTTGAGAAGTCTTCAGGGGAAAGCTGCACCTCTTCGGCCGAAAAAGATGCGATTGAGTCGAGAGAAGCTTTCGACACTCCCACGCGCATTAGGGCTGGGCCAACTGCCTCATCTAAGCACCTCTTCGCTCTCTCCATCGCCAGTTTGATGTTCTCTGGTTCGGTGTTACCAGGCGCAACGTCACTTGCATAAGATCCCTCGGGTGACGATAGTCCGTGAACGTGGATTGAAGTTATCTTCACCATGCCTGACCGAATCCGGTCTTCAAGTCCCGACAACTTAATCTGTCTTGCTAGCTCCGCTTGAATCTCTTTCGAGAGTGGCGGTGCTTTAAAATCTGGGGCGTGAGGTTGATGGTTGCGGGCCTTGTCGTCTGTTGTTCTTAAATTTATCGTGTGTGAGTTGGCAGCGCTGTTTGTTCCTCCGGGACGGTGGTACCCAAGTTTTACTACCGACCCTGGGCCGTCAAGCGACAAGGGATTCTTTGCATCTAGTGATAGGCCCCTTTCGGCAGGGGTATCAGGGTTTCGCATGAAGTTCGCAAGCAGTGCCATGCCGGCGAAGAGACCAAGAGACGGACCCTTGTGGAACACCCAACCGCTTCGCTTCTTTTCTTCCGAAGGTTGTCCG
>JBIIHY010000058.1:0-11559 GCA_044235305.1 Bdellovibrionota bacterium | reverse complement strand
GATCGCTATGCAGGGCGAGCTAGCGAGCGCTGCGCCGACTGTGCCCCCGTCGGTAGACGGGGAGTGGCACAGGCGAAATAAGGGATACCGAGGTTCGATCCCTGTCGAGCGCACCATGAAATCCCCCAAATACGATAATGGTCTTTAACAGGACTCGCAGACGTATACGTCTAACGTGAACGTCTACGTCCTCCGTTCACGTCCTCCATCAACGATTACGTCTAGCCCCCTCTAGAAGAACTTCCAGCCCTTCTTATCATCCCAAGGGAAGGTGGTGTTGAATACTGCTACGTCAACCTTATCTCCTTTGTCAGAGACTGAGTTGTTAACCAGGAATGTTGCCTCTGAGTAAGCCTCTTTACGATCGCTTGTGGCGAGGGTTGTTATGAGGCTCTGGTAGTTGCGACCGCAGAACACAAGCACGAGGTAGCGAGGGGTCTCGGCTTGAGCAGCTCCCTTGCTGGCGGACTTCTTGGCCGGTGCGGCAGCGCGCTTCGCTTTTGGGCGAGCTGTCTTAACGGCTTTGGTTGTTACTGATTTTGCTTTTGTTTTTTTTGTTTTAGTAGTTTTTGCCATGCGCGCACTTTAGCGCTCGATCGATTAAAAAAGCAAGTGAGGTTAGTTTTGACTACTCTGCTGCTAGGGTTTTAGAGTATTCTATCAGACAAAAAGGAATGACCGCGCCCATGGCGCGATTAGAGAGTGATGCAAGGTTCGGTGATATGGCAGACATTAAGATTAAGAAGCAGATCCTCGCAGCGCTTAGCCATCCAGAGGCTGAAGATGGGCTGTATTTTAACAACCTCATCATTGTTCACGAAGAGGAAGAGCGGCCGATCGTTCAGGGGGAAGAGTCAGCCGTACGAGCTGCCCTCCAAGAGCTTTTAAAAGATGGTACTATCCGATCTTCAGGTGAAGGGGAGCAGGAGATATTCTCTCTAGCCTAGCGAGGCGTTCTTAAGCATCCGGGTAAGCGATCTTCAGTAGCTCAGCATAACTGCGGCATACATCGGTTGTTGTCAGCACACCAACTAACTTACCGGCTCGAGTGATGAGCGCAGATCCTACTCGCGCCTCAGCCATGTGCATAATTACTTGGTCTACAGGTGTATTGTACTCGGCGATGTACGCCTCAAGATTACATACATCGCCCACGTGAAGAGGCTCCGCAGTCTCAGACCCTCCCGAGACGGCGAAAGCTAATTTGAGATCGCGGTCAGAGAGCATGCCTACTAGCTGGCCTTCGGATACCACGGGGAGGTGCCTTATCCCTTGACCATTCATGAGCGCGCGCGCTTCATGGATTGAGCATGAAGCCTCAATCGTGTGGGGAAAAGGGGTCATTACAGAAACCACGTGAGGCATCGGTTTTGTTGTCATCGGTTAACTCGTAAAGGTAAAAAAGGGGCAAGCTCGCTTAGCGCGTATGCGCCATAGGTAAGCCCTTGCTCCCCGTGTGTAATCGACAGAAGTAAGGCGGATCTTAATGCCCGCTTTTTAGGCGGGGTAAGTTCCAGCCCTTGTTAGCTTTCAAACTCCGGAAATAAACCCTTAACTGATAGATATCGCTCGCCGGTGTCGTAGCAAAAGGTGACAACGGTTGATTTTTCAGGGATCTCTGGGAGCTTCTTGCTTACGGCTGCAAGCGATGCACCTGATGAGGCACCGAGGAAGATTCCCTCTTCGAGAGCTGCTCTGCGAGCAAAATCAAAGGCCTCTTCATGCGTAACGGTTATCACCCCATCGAGGACCTCACGCTTTAAGTTCTGCGGGATAAAGCCAGCGCCAATTCCTTGAATGGGGTGAGGGGATGGTTGACCTCCACTTATGACAGGTGAAGCCGCTGGTTCAACAGCAAAGACTTTTAGATTTGGGAAGCGCTCCTTGAGAACCTGCGCGCAGGCGCTTATGTGACCGCCGGTCCCAACACCTGTGATTAGAAAATCTATCCCGTCTGGAAAATCGTGCAGCAGCTCCTGCGCAGTGGTGCGAGCGTGCACTTCGATGTTGGCGGGATTTTCAAACTGCTGCGGTATCCACGATCCCGGAGTAGCGGCGTGCAACTCAGATGCCTTTTCAATCGCCCCGCGCATCCCCTTCTCGCGGGGTGTTAGCACCAGTTCCGCGCCGTATGATTTCATCAAACGTCTGCGTTCAACGGACATAGATTCAGGCATCACGAGAACTAACTTGTACCCTTTGACGGCAGCCACCATCGCTAGGCCGACACCGGTGTTCCCCGAAGTGGGCTCAATAATTGTTGACCCAGGTGTAAGGATCTCGCGCCGTTCGGCGTCTTCTATCATCGCTAAGGCGATCCGGTCTTTGATGCTGCCACCTGGATTGGCTCGCTCAAGCTTCATCCACACCGATGCAGTCGTGTTGAATAGCTTATTTATCCGCACGTGCGGGGTGTTGCCGATAGTATCAAGAATCGATGTTGCTTTCATTGTAGGAAACTCCAAAAGTAAAAAAAACAGCCCGGATTACGGGGCTCTTACAGCCCCGCCAGCGCTATCTCAAGATCACGAATGATGTCTTGAGCATGCTCAATACCGACTGCAAGCCGGATCCCGCCCGGATCGAGTCCGCGCGCAATCTGCTCCTCTGCAGAGTAGGCTGAGTGGGTCATTGAGCCCGGATGCTCAATCAACGTTCGGATCTGTCCGAGGCTTACCGCCAGCGTTATGGCATACGCGTTATCAGCGATAAAATCCATCATTTTGTTCCCCTTGGCGCGCGATTCAGCAGGCGAGCCCTTAAGCGAGAAGTAGATCATGAATCCTGGAGAGAACTCCCCGTAGTAGTCAATCATCTGGCGACGGGCTAGGTCGTATTGAGGAAAAGACGAGAGCCCCGGATAGCGCACAAATTCAACCGCTGGGTGAGCCTCAAGAAACTTAGCCACCTCGTAGGCGTTTCGCTGCTGGTGCGGAATCCGCAGTGAGAGGGTCGGTAATCCGTGCACCAGGATGCTCCACGCGGTAGAAGGCGAGAGTGTGCCTCCAAAATCTTTGCGGTGCATGATTAACTTCGTTAGGAATTCTCGGCGGGTGATGACGGCTCCGCCCATCTCGATGCCAAAGCCAGAGATACCCTTCGTTAGACTGTGCACTACCATATCGATCCCGAGTGTGAGCGGGCGCTGCGAGAAGGGGGTGCAGAACGTGTTATCGATAATTGTGATAATCTGACTATCTGCAGAGCGCGTTGAATTGATGGCTTTTACAGCATCAGCAACTGCCTTGATATCAACCAGCTCCAGGCTCGGATTCACCGGGCTTTCAAGGTAGACAACGCGGGTGTTTTCATTAACCAGCGCTGCGATAGTTGAGGTGTCGCGTAGATCGGTGAAGTGTACTGGTATTCCAAAACGCGGCAACCACTGGCTAAAGAGGCTGTAGGTGCACCCGTACAGTGTGCGGTGGGCAATCACCTCGGCTTGGCGTGGAAGGGTGCAGGTTACTGCGGCGTGCACAGCGGCCATACCGGTTGCAAAAGTGACAGCGCACTCTCCCCCTTCAGCCAACGCTAGAGCGTTAGAGAGCATGTCGTTGTTCGGTTCGCCCATGCGGTCATAGACGTAGATTGGGTCGATGCCCTCTGCCGACGATGATATCGCCTCAAAGCCTTCTGCGCCCCTGCGGGTCGACTCGAGGCGGAAGGTGCTCGAGGTCGTCATTGGGGGTACCACGTGAAAAGAGTAATCCCAGGACTTGGAAAGAGACTCACCGTAGATGAGGCGCGTTGGAACAGAGTAGGTGCGGTCATTTAATTTCTTTAATCTCATGGCGGCAGGTTCCCACTTTGGAGGCTGAGCGACAAGGACCGCTTTTTCAATCAGGGGCAGCGCAGTTTCTGCTGAGGGAAGGGGTTGTGTTTGTAGCGAGTCGCCGGTTTATTGGGTAGAACATGCTGAAAAAATTAGGTAATCAGTGCAATCTATTTTGACAGATCAACATCTTACTGAGTATAAAATTCGAGGTACTGAGTGGTTACGTGCTAATCAGGAGTTAATGTGAACAAGTCAGAGCTTATTGAGAAATTGGCTGAGCGGTGTCAGATCAACGTTGTGCAGTCTGAGGAAGTCGTAAACCTCATTTACCGCAAGATGCGGGATACCCTTGTTAGTGGTGGCCGAATAGAGATACGAGGGTTCGGTAGCTTCGTGGTTAAGGAGTACGGTGCTTATGAGGGCCGTAACCCAAAAACCGGAGAGAAGATACCTGTTCCACCAAAGAAATTGCCTTTCTTCAAAGTCGGTAAAGAGCTTAAGGAGCGGATTGATAACATCGAAGCTGCGCCTGGGCAGAAGTGATGTTTTAGTTTGGTTTTAGCAGTACTTGTCTCTTAAGTTTTTCTCGTAACGTGTCGTA
Organism: Bdellovibrionota bacterium; assembly: GCA_044235305.1. Taxonomy (GTDB): domain Bacteria; phylum Bdellovibrionota_C; class UBA2361; order UBA2361; family OMII01; genus OMII01. The sequence continues at coordinate 7,183 of JBIIHY010000058.1, read as the reverse complement.
ACTAGTCTGTACTCGATTACAATTTTTATACGGAAGCTATGTCAATTGATTTTCTAAACGATTTGGAGCGGGCTCTTGAGAATGGACGCGAGGTGTTCGCTTGTCCTGGTAATATCCGTAACGTGTGGCGCATGGGGAAGTCGGTAGACGAGCTCCGTAAAGACGCTCAACGTGCGGCAGATGCTCGTAAGATGGAGGTGCAGATCGTGCGCTTGGTGCTCAAAAATGAGGCCACCACAGGCGACCTGTTCCTCGTTCCTACTTCGATTGATGAGGCTGGTCCGCGTGGCGAACCGAACATCAAGTGGTCGACAGTAGACACCAAAGAGGCTGCTGAAATGATGCGGGACGTGCGCCAAGGGCCATGTCCGTTCTTCGCAATGCAGGTTGAAGAGACGATCAACCCATCCAAGTAAAGAGCAATGCATACTGACTCAGGGAGTCATAACGAAGCTAGGCGGCTGCCGGCGCGGGTTCAGGTATCTGAACTGGTCAGTTCTCGGTACAGCGGGAGCGAAACTGGTAAGGGTGCTGATGGCTTGCACCAGCGGCCTTCTTCGTGGGATGAGCGCCGGGAAGGCGTGGACGTTGTACGCACTATTAGCGGTGAGACCGTGCGGCTCTACAGCTCGGCGATGCAATCACCCCCTCAGCCCGGCTGGGTTGTATTGATAACCGGTGGCAGCGGTGAGACCGGCTACACCTGGACCCTGTACGGTATCCCTCCGCAGATGTAGTCCTTCTTTCCCGGCTACCACCAAAGCTGCTCGTACCAAATTTGTATAATCTTCTCTCCGTACGTTAATAGGCGAATAGGGCGAGGCCCACACGTGCATCCTAATTGCAAGATTATCTTCGTATGAGATGGGTAGGCCTCTCCGTTATTGTTACCGGGGGAGGGTAAGTGCTTGTTTGGAGGGAGAAATAACTCCTCAACGCATCCATCCTAGTCGTAGATTTTTAGACGAGGTGATCAGCCATCGGCAAGAAATAAGTTTTTGCTTAGGCCCCGATACTTCGTTGGAGTATACTGAAACGACAAACAGGTTTTTTTGTCGGTTATTGTAGGGTGTGCATATATGGAAAATAGAGGTATCCAGGGATCGGCTGCTGAAACAGCAACTATCGAAACAACTATCGGTGACCTTATTGAGGCCGTTACCGATATCGCTCTGCAGGCCGGTAAGACCGAGGAAGAGGGTTATAAGCTCGCTTCCTTCACCATCGAGAAGCTTCTACGCGACAAAAGAAGAAGGGAGCTGCTTTCGTAGGTAGTAACACCCGGGTAGTTCCTTCCATTTGGCCAGCAATACCGTTATTGTCTGCTGGCTATGAAGAGATTTACAAACCCACCAACTATCGCAATCGTCGGAGCCACTGGGCTCGTCGGGAATGAATTATTAGTAGTTCTGGAGGAGCGTAAGCTCCCCGTAGCTTCGCTCCGGCTGCTTGCATCCAAGGACTCAGTCGGCGAAGTCTACCGCTTTCGCGATGACGAGGTGGTTGTTGAAGAGCTTACTGAAGGCAGCTTCGACGGTGTCGATATCGCTCTCTTTGCTGCCTCCGCCGAGCTATCGGCTACGTTTGTGCCCAAGGCTGTCGCGGCAGGCGCTACCGTGATCGACACTTCCCCCTTCTTTCGACTGCAAACCGATGTGCCCTTGGTAGTTCCTGATGTGAACGTGGCCGCAGTTCAAGGGGGCGATAAAATAATTTCTAATCCAGCCGCGTCTGTAATCCAGCTCGCTCCGGTCTTGCATGCTATCAATGAAATTGCGGGCCTTGAGCATGTGGTTGTCTCAACGTATCAGTCAGTATCGGGCGCCGGTAAAGATGCACTCGATGAATTGTGGGCGCAGAGCCTTGCAGTGTTTAATCAGACCGAGATGCCGCAAGAGGTGTTCCAGCACCAGGTTGCTTTTAATTGCATCCCGCATATCGACCTCATCCTAGAAAACGGCTTTTCAAAAGAAGAGACTAGGATAATTGAGGAGAGCAAAAAGATTTTAGGGCTGCCTAATCTCAGAATCACCGCTACTGCGGTGAGGGTGCCCGTATTTTACGGCGACGGTGCCAGCGTGTTCGTTGAGACTAAACGCAGGATTTCTCAAGAGGATATATTGACCCGTTTGGCAGCTACTTCGGGAATCACCCTGCACCCTGTACAGGACGAGTTTCCGATGCAGATAGATGTGGCAGGATCTAACGACATTCATGTAGGCCGTATCCGCCGAGACCCTTCAGTTGAGAACGGAATCTCGTTTTGGACCGTCGCAGATAACGTCAGGCGCGGTGCTGCTGTCAATGTAGTGCAGATCGTTGAGCGCCTGGTCGTTCAGTAGCACCGGTGGAGCACGTAGACCGCAGTGGCTCAGGTTCGATTGATTATAGAGTATGATGGACGTGGTTTTCACGGCTGGCAGAAGCAGCCGCAGGTGAGAACCGTTCAGAGTCAACTAGAAGAGACCATATCGCTTGTCTTACGACGTCCGGTTGGTACCCTCTACGCTGCAGGAAGAACCGATTCGGGTGTACACGCACGCGGGCAGGTCGTTACCTTTCGCGTTGATGAAGTGCCCGACCTGTGGCGGCTTTCGCAAGGGATAAGTCACCTTCTTAAAGGTGAGGTGACGGTTGTACGCGCCGATATCGTTGACGACTCCTTTCACCCGGGGTTCTCTTCGACTCATAAGCAGTATACCTATCGCGTACTCAATCGCCCTTCGCCAGCAGTGCTCGATAGACATCGGTTGTGGCATGTCAGCAAACCGCTCAAGCTTGACGCCCTGCGCGAGTGGGCCGAGCAGCTCGAAGGACAGCACGATTTTTCAAGCTTCCGTGACTCGGGGTGCACCAATACTACACCGGTAAAAACTATTTATCGGAGCCGTATAACCCAAGATGGAGATGTCGTTGTCTACACCGTCATAGGAAACGGGTTTCTGAAGCAGATGGTGCGAAATATCGTTGGCACCCTCGTCGATATGTCGCTCGGTAGACTAAAGTTCAACAGCTTCTCCGCCCTGCTTGCAGAACGCAACAGACGGCTGGCCGGGATGACAGCACCTCCGCACGGTCTGTGCCTTGATTGGGTTTCCTACGACCCGGTGCCACCGGAGCTGCTGAGGTTCAGTGGTGAGCATTCGTAAGCTCACGCAGCACTCTCATTAGCTAAGAATACAACAGAGCGGCGCTTACGATACTGTCGAGGTTGCCTGCTTCTCGCAAGGATTTTGGAGGTGCTACTGCGAATATCTCTTGCTGTATGCGACCAGCTAAGGATTCAGCGCTTGTGGCGCCTAGATTAACTGGGTCGCGAGCTTCAGTTCTAAATGCGAGTGCCGTTGCTCGTACCAGATCCATGTTGTTGGAGATGGACATTCTGATATCGGAGAGAGCCGACATGTTATTTTTTAGATTGGAGAGAAGCTTCTTCGCGTCATTTCCCAGCACTAGAGCATCGCCTCGCGTGCGAATCGTTCTGAGAGACTCGAATACGTTCTCATACCGAACTGGCGGGCGATAATTTGCTTCATCCGCAGGAACGAGTACCGCCCGAGAATCTTTGACCTCAGAATCCGCGATTGATTTATCAGATGAGGTTGTGATGATCTGCTTCAGTGCCTTGGTGATAGCGGTAGCTCCATCTGGATTAAGCCCGACGTTCGATAGTACTCCGGCGATGTCCTCTTCGCTGAGTAGGTTCAAGTCGCCTACCTGGGCCTCCTCTACTAGCTGTTCGAACTGGGCCCCTAGTCGCTTGTACTCGTTAGAGAAGATCGCTCTTTGCGCGCTTGATGAAGAACGGGAAGCGCTGTCAGCGACTCTAACGACATCCTCGACAATCTTCCCAAGCTTGCCGAGGATAGCCATTGAGCCATTCACGACACCGATTATTTGCCCAAGACCCTGATATGCAGCCGTAAGGGTGCGGGTTCCCGATGAAAGTGTAGTGGTTACCTCGTCAGCCGAGGAGAATTTAAAATCGTCATTTTGTGAAGACGAGCTACTGCTCTGGCCCGAAAATCGGGCGAGGAAGGAGGAGTTAACAACGGAAGAAACTGTGCCTACTGCCATCTGTGCGTCCTTGCACTTACTGCAAACTATCTCAATGGTGTAGTCGGCTCAAAGATACCGAAGCTTTAGCCCAGGAGACTAATTTTTTAGGCTCCTTGCGGAATCGAGTGGTTAGAACTGGCGTTTCCGGCCGTGAACATGCACGTGCCCCTGCTCGTGCACGTAAGAAGCTTGTTTTTAGCTGGAAACTCAGCGGGTTATGCCGTAGCTCTGCCCGCTACTACCCACTAATTCCGTCGATGAGCCAATTATATAACGGGATGGGCAGGACAAAGAAGGCTCTCTTGTGGAGCCGCGGGGTGAAAGGCCAGAAAAATTGATGCGATATCGCGTAGTAGGTGGGCAAGACCACCCCCTCCATCTAATGTCCAAGCAACAACGAGGGCAAAAATGGTTAGGTTCCAGGCAGCTATGTAGGTCAATCCACACGAGTAGCCCCCGCGAATTAGGGAGATATCGGTCTGTAGCGGGGAGATGTCCCGTACGTTTAAAAGGAGATCTGCACCATACCCAAGCCCAAGTACAACAATGGCTTGCCAATGCTCTTTAAAGCCAAGAGCTAGGAGGGCAAGAGCACACACGAAGGTAAACACGGGGACTATGTATGGAGCGAGCGAAATGAGGAAATTAAAGTGGGCTGTCTCCTTGGTGTATGAGTACTCAAAGAAGCCTGAGTTCTCGTCAATGTGCATCCGTTTCCTCTTGTTGCCAACCAAGTTAGAGACTAGTGAATGCTTTGATTCGTGCAATAAGACAGAGACATGTCGCTTGATGAGTATCCGTGCCGCCAACGCCCCCGCAGCAATAGCGCTCAGAAGCACTGCGAGGTGGTGGGCATTGTCGAGAGTAATGTATGACAATCCCAACACAATCAGCACAACAGATGAAGGGAGGAGCAGAACCAGGGAAAGAAAAAAAGCAATGCCACCTACAGGCTTTTGCTGCTGCTCTTCCCTGTCTTTATCTTCATCCTCACCTTCAAACACGTGGCGATAGCCTCGATATTAGAATCCAAACTTACCAAGAGCTTTTCCGAGGCCCCCGTTTTTGCCGCCTTTATCAAGTGCTTTCTCGAGCGCTGAGACAGCTTTGTCCTGCAACGCCTTAGCAGCACCAGTCTGAATTATCTTTGCAACATCGGGGTAGGCTACAAGAGCTGGGGCTTTGCCCCGGATGGAGAGCGGAATTATGAGACGGCCATCAGGAGCAAGAATGTTCTTCATGTTTTTGTTGCGCTGTGTGAGCGCTTGCGAGAAATCCTTTGTGAAGTAGAAGGTGGTATTCATTGACACTGCACCATCTGCGCCTACTGTGCCGTTTCCATCAAGCGAGAAGATGTCGCTTGAGAGTGCTAGCGAAGAAATAGCGAGAGAGCGTCCCTGCACGGTAAATGTAGCTGTAAACTCGCGGATGTTGGTATCCGCAGTAGTGAGGTAGGGCTCGAATTCACGCGGAACAAATTGACGCAGGGCTCCTTCGAGGAAGGGAATAGAATCAACCTTTGTGAGGATCACATTCGGTAAATTGGTACCTTTGAGCACGGCATTCGTAATCCGGATGTTGCCGGGAGCCTGAATGGAGCCAGGTATATCTCCTGTTAACTGTCCCTTCGGTTGGACTTTCAGGGAAGTTATTGTGCCGGTTGCGTGTTTCTGGAGATCGGGTTTAAAGGTGCGCAGCAGTGCCTCTAGCGAGAGCGCAGCGGCTGAAATATTCGCCGAATACGGCTTTGCACCAATCTGGCTAAGATTCGCGGAGACGTCAGTGCTTCCACCAAATCCCTTCACTGTGAGAGCAGAGAGAGTAAGAGCCTCAGGCTTAAGTTGTGTGTTAAAGGAAACCGTAAGAGGGGTTTGTTGATAGGTAAGCTTCAGGGCGTCGCTCTTTAGGTTTAGGTCTGTCGCGGCCCCAGCTAGTGCCACTGTGCCTGCTATGTCGTTTACTGCAACACCTGGAGCCGATAGAACAGTAACGCCAGCGAGCGTAAACGAACCTGTAACGTGTGGCAGGGGCGAGGTTGGGTTTTTAACTGAAACCTTGAAAGAGAGATCACCTCCAAGCCCAAGAGCTGACAGGTTGGGAGCGAAGGGAGAAGCCAGGGTAGCAAGCTTTTTAAGCCCCAGCCCCTTTGAAGATATATCGAGTGTACCTGATGCATCCTTAGAATTTATCTGCCCATGAGCATCGATTGAGCCTGCTTCGGTATCGACCGTTACTTTCCCCAACGAAAGCTGAGAGCTCTCTTTATTGAAGGAGATAGAAGTCGCCGAAAGTGCCACTGGAGGGGTGTCCTTTACAATAAATCTGAGCGATGTCTTCGGCAGTGTCGTGAGTGCGCCCGCTAGTTCGACTTCGGACGAGAGTTGAATAGCGTTCACGCTCGTTGTTCGCCCGGTGGTCTTATCGTTGAATAACAGCTCTCCGTCACGGATTGAGATCTCTTCAATTTGAATCGCAAGGCCACTGTCAGACGGAGTAGCAGGTGAATCCTTTTTGGTGCCACCCTGAACTCCCGCCGGCGCAGAGGTGTGTGTGCTTGGTTTGCTCTGTGAGGGGAGGCTCAAACCGGGAATCACAACTCCTGCAGCGCTCTTCTCTACGGTAAGTGCCGGCCGCACGAGTTCAATCGCTGATAGCTCTAGCCTCTTTGAGAGCAGTGGCAGTAGCGCGGCCTCAGCACGGAGGCTACCAAGCGAGAGTGGTACCCGCTCTCCTTTTTCGTTGGTGAGCTTTACGGCGTCTACGTTGACGGCCAGGGCTGGGAAGAGTGATACCGATAATTCGCCAAGGCTTACCTTCGCGCCCAGTGCACTAGAGAGAGTTTCTTCTATCTTCGGCTTATACAATGCGAGTACATCGTTTGCTTTTACGATAAGTGCAATGAGCGCTCCACCGACGAGTAGGATGAGAACAGCGACGGAGATGAAGATTTTCTTTTTCATAGGCCTTAGATTCTACGAGCGGCCTGGGGAACTCGCAAGATGGGAGCACAGGTGGCTGTGCGCACGGACAGGTCCAGCTGCGCAAAAAATGGCCATTAACTGCGCTGCATGAACGCTAACCAGCTGAAAGTAGGCGGGCAGGAGCTATACCTTGCCCACCGATT
>JBIIHY010000057.1:0-11581 GCA_044235305.1 Bdellovibrionota bacterium | reverse complement strand
CGGTCTGGGCATGGTCGGCGGCGATGTGGCACGCGGCGTATTAGTCTCTCAAGGATTCCCTAAAAAAGCTGAAGGGGTCACCTCAGTGGTAGCTGATAGGATTCACGGACTCACCGTTCTCAGCATCATTGCGCTCGTAACCAGCGTCGGTTGTGGAAACGACCGAGTCCCCTCTGAGCTACTGTGGGCTCTCCTTCTGCTCACCATCGGATTCATCGCTTCCTGGCTGGCCATACCGTTTATTCTGCGCAATATCCCCTTTATTAAGAACTCAAGCATCGGTCACAAGCTCGGTGAGCTTGAACGCGTGTTTCCGCACAATCCGCGTACCCTTGGGGTGATAACTGGTATCTCAGCTGTATTTCATGCAACGCAGATATTGCTACATGTGCTGATCGCTGATGCCGTGGGCGTGTCCATTCCGCTAGCAACACTATTTGTAGTGATCCCTTTCGTGAATATCGCAAGCAGTCTGCCGATTAGCTGGAACGGTCTCGGTGTGCGCGAGAAGTCTTACATCTTTTTCTTAACTACGGCTCCGGCCCTCGTCTCGCGGGAGCAGGCTGTGGCGTTTGGAATCCTGTGGCTTGCAGCAGTAACTGCTAGCAGCGCTGTTGGAGGGTTAGTGGCTATCTTTACCGGGGATCTTAAGGTTATTAGAGCTGATGCTGCTCCCCTACCCCTTGAAGCTAAAACCACACATCCTTAAACACATCGCTGTGGTCGAGGCACTTCCCGGCGCCCTCTGCAACAACTGCGAGTGGATCAGCAGGAACAGTGACCTCCATCTCGAGCTCCTCTGAGAGCCGCTTTCCAAGTCCGCGCACAAGCGCTCCGCCACCAGCGAGCGCTATACCGCGATTGATAATGTCACCAGAAAGCTCAGGTGGTGTACTCTCAAGGGTCTGCCGCACTGCAACTACTATTTGAGAGATAACTTCATTCATCGCCTCTCGAATCTCTCCACCCGACACGACTATACCCATCGGCGTGCTGTGGATCATCGAGCGGCCCCTGACCTCCATAACCTCATCATCGTAATCAGGGTGTGCAGTGCCGATAGTTTTCTTAATCTGCTCGGCCGTCGCCTCTCCGATAAGCAGGTGGTGCTTGCGGCGCATGTAGTTAATTATCGCTTCATCAAGGGCATCACCACCCTGACGTACAGAGAGAGAGCACACGATATCTTTCAAACTCACAACAGCTATATCAGTTGTTCCGCCGCCAATATCTATAACAAGGCTTCCGGTAGCATCCGTAACTGGCAAGTTACACCCGATAGCTGCTGCCATCGCTTCATCGATTAAGCGCACTTCGCGGGCTTGGTCCTCAACCGCTTCGCGGATAGCGCGTTTTTCAACCTCAGTGATTCCGCACGGAACTCCAACCATCACACGCGGCTTCATCATCGCCCACGAGATCGAGCGCACGCGCGAGATAAAATGCCGCAGCATCAAACTGGCAACTTCAAAGTCAGCGATCACTCCGGTACGCACCGGTCGAATCACCTCTACTCCAAGCGGGGTCTTACCGAGCATAGCTTTTGCTTCTGCTCCGAATGCAACCGGTTCGCGTCGCCCGTTTACCTCTTTGAGAGCAACCATCGAGGGCTCATTTAAAACTATCCCGCGCCCTTTTTCATAGATCAGGGTGTTTGCGGTTCCGAGGTCGATAGCGATATCGCGAGCAAAGAGGCTCTTCATAGGCAGTGTTCTTCCCTACAGAGACGAAGTTCGATTGTTACAAACCATCATCGAAAACTTCTGTATGGTGACACATTTCACTTCCGGTGTACAAATGTGGGGTTAAAAAGGCGCATAAGAGGACCAAAAATTATGGCAGAGATAAAAACAGTTGGTGTAGTTGGAGCCGGACAGATGGGGGCTGGTATTGCTCAAGTAGCGGCAACGGCTGGTTTTACAACGCTTTTGTGTGATGCTGCCCCTCAGGCGTTAGAACGGGGGCTAAACGGGATAACCACCCGCCTGAACCAGGCCGTTGAGAAGGGCAAGCTCGCGGCAGCCACCAGGGATCAGGCTGTTAGTAACTTAAAGGGGGTAAGCAACCTGTCGGACTTTGGCTCCTGCGACCTCGTTATTGAGGCTGTTATAGAGCAGTTCGACGCCAAGGCCGGCCTCTTCAGACAGCTCGATAAGGCGCTACCTCCCGGGGCGCTTATTGTAAGCAACACCTCCTCTATCTCAATTACCAAAATGGCTGCCGCCACCTCGCGACCAGAGAGGTTTATGGGGGTTCATTTTATGAACCCCGTGCCGGTGATGAAGCTGGTTGAGCTCATCCGCGGACTGCAAACGAGTGATGAGACCTACGCTGCCGTACAAGCTTTCTGTACCAAGCTCGATAAGACAACTGTTCTTGCTATCGATACCCCAGGCTTTATCGTAAATCGGATCCTCTGTCCGATGATTAACGAGGCGATCTTCCTTGTACAAGAGGGCGTAAAGCCAGAAGACATCGACACTGCGATGAAGCTTGGCACTAATCAACCGATGGGTCCGCTTACCTTAGCTGATTTTGTCGGACTAGACACACTGCTCTACATCTTACAGGTGCTGCACCGAGAGCTGGGTGAAGATAAGTACCGTCCGTGCCCACTCCTGGTTAAGTACGTTGAAGCTGGCTGGTTCGGCAAGAAGAGTGGTCGCGGTTTTTACCGCTATTAATCCCCCTCTACTTTTTCGACAACTTCATCGCCTCTCCGCTGTAGCTAGCAGAGCAGTTGTTTGAAGGACGAGACTTACATTTAATCGTCACGTTTCCGGTGACGTTAGCCTTGTCAGCTGCCGTCAGGTCCATCTTTGAAGAGATCTGAGCATCACACCCAAGCAACAACATCGGTGTGTACTGCCCCGTTGCATTAATCGTGTTGTTGGTGCGCGTACCACGCAGAGTTGCCACTCCAGGTGCTGTCAGAGTGACGCGCGAGCCAGATTGCGAGATATTCACGTTGCTGACCAGCGATGCGAGGATGCTACGACAATTAGAAGTCCGACGAGTAAGCTTTGCGCGCCACTTTCCTGCTGCGGTCGCGGTGCTCATGCGAATTAACTGTCCCTGTTTCACGGCGAATTTGCCACGGAAAGAGTTTGAGAAGAAGTCGCCGCATGAACACCCCTGAGGAAGGTCGAATGGACCGCACCCAAAGATCACATTGTCACAACACGAAGGCCTCTGGAATGGGCAGTTAAATCCCCCGCCGCAGCCAGACACAGTTACTATTACAAACAGCGCCGAGATAAGTGAGAGTGCATATCGTGTGTTCATAAGATTCACCATAAAAGAAAACGGTTCGTTATCCTAGCGAAATCCGTAAGGGTTGATTTCATGGAGTCATTTCTTAATGGTAGCGGTGTTTTCCGGGGTGGATATGATCCCCGACAGGTATTCTCATTCATCCCTGGGACTGCTTCGCCCCCCTCCCTTTAGCTCTTCCTGTCCGCAGCCGAAAAAACAAAGGTATGGCAGATAAATACCCCCTCGAAGAAGAACCACGTTCACCGGCTGCTGTACCGGCTACTCCCCCAGCGGCTCCTCAGCCACTACAGTTTCTAGCCGATGTTCCGCTTACTCTATCGGTTCAGTTTGGCGTGACTACGATAACCCTTGAGCGACTCTTAAAACTTACTGTCGGTAGCGTGCTCGAGCTACAATCAAAACCTGGCGAACCGGTGCGCATCGCCCTGCAGGGAAAAACGGTGGCATCGGGTGAGGTTGTGGTTGTGAACGACAAGTACGGGGTTCGGATTAGTGAGATGTAGCGGACGGATGTCCCCCCCCCTGGACCGCGAAGGTTTAGCTTCGCAAAAAAACCTCAGCGACCTATGAAATAGCTAGCGGACCTGGAAGGTCCGCGGTCCATGGCGGCTTCGCCAAAAAAGAACTCGGCGACCTATGAAATAACTGGCGGACCTGGAAGGTCCGCGGTCCATGGCGGCTTCGCCAAAAAAGAACTCGGCGACCTATGAAATAACTGGCGGACCTGGAAGGTCCGCGGTCCATTCATCCGGCCTACTGCCGCTGCAGCTCTTCACGCACTTTTTTAAGGAGTGCAATGTTGTCTGAGTGGCCGGTCATACTTGCTGTGACCTTTCCACGTAGCGGTCGACCGAGCAGGTAGAGATCACCTATGGCATCGAGGATCTTGTGGCGCACAGGCTCATTCGGAAAGCGCCATGCGTCGTTTATCGCTCCCTCGGCACCGATCAGAAGGAAATTATCAAACCGTCCACCGAGTGCTAACCCCTGCCGCTGCAGATGGCTTACATCTTTTACAAAGCTAAACGTGCGGCAAGGTGCGATCTGTTCGCGATATGCTGCAGCATCCTTCAAGGTAAACGAGAAGCGTTGCTCTCCGACCGGTTCAGGATAACGCAAGGTGTAATCAACTGAGAACTCATCGGCTGGCTCGATGCGAATAAACTCTTCTCCATCCCCCACTTCAAGAGTCTTACGAATCTCGATCTCATACCACTCGCCGTCCTGCTCAGTCATACCCACCTGCTCAAAGAGGCGACAGAAATCACGTGATGAGCCATCCATCACCGGCACTTCGCTGTTACACTTCACAAGCAGATTAGAGATGCCGTACGCACAAAGCGCTGACATGAGGTGCTCAATCGTACCAGCTTGCGTCTGCCCCAACCGAACAGTTGTAGCAAACCCCGTAGACTCAACGAAATCAACGTGCGCTGGGACTACTGTAGTCTCTGAGACGCCAACGAAGTGGATACCTGAATTTGGCGGAAGGGGTTCAAGGATGAGTCCGCTCTTACGACCTGAGTGCAACCCCTGACCGTAGAGGATAGCTGCGTGCGCGAGGGTCTTCTGTCGAATTGCCCTACCAGCTAACGGCTGCTGTGAAAAAACTACTGGATTGATCGTTAACGACTCACGTATGGCACCAACCGACCCCGAGTCGAGAGCTTCCCAGCTCACTTCATTTGCGCCCTTCGCAGCCTCTTTCTCTGCCGACGCGAGTACGCGCCGCACAATTTGTATGGTGCTTGAAAGATCGAGCGGCTTCTCAAGGAAATCGAGCGCCCCGAGTCGGGTAGCGGCGATAGCAGTTGAGATCGTGGCATGACCACTAATCATCACGACTGGTAGATCAGGCCAGAGATCTTTAATCTTGCGGAGGGTCTGCAACCCATCCATCCCGGGCATCCATATATCGAGCAGCACGAGGGCTGGACGGGTATCGGCGAGGATTCGCATCGCTGACTCGCCGTCTTCGGCAACCAGTACCGAGAGACCTTCATCCTTTAAAACCCCCTCAAGGGAGCGCCTGATACTAGCCTCATCATCAACAACCAAAACCGCGTTAATCGCATCTTTGGTCGGGTAGAGGTCTTGAGCCATAGCCTGATTTTGCATAGTTATAGTCTCTATCGAATACCTTCGCTATGTTACCCGCCTTCCGCCAGCAACGCAAACTGCCGAAATAACAGGATAGAGACACCAAATATCCTGCTTTTGCCCCCAACAGCCGATCTCCCCCTGGGCGTCACGGATGAACCACGGATGCCAATTCTGTCATCTTATCGGAGGGTTATGCTAGGCAAACTATTTGGCTCCAAAAAACCGGTCAAGGAAGAGACTCCGCACCTACCAGACGGTGTGCGTCAGACCATATTAGATTCACTTGGCTGCCGCTCAATACCCTCAATGCCGCAAGCAGCGCAGAAGGCTTTTCTGTTAGCTACTAATCCAACCGCCGACGCTCGCGACTACACAGAAGTACTGGAGTGCGACGAAGGGCTCTCAGCGCGTGTGCTCAAACTTGCCAACTCCGTATTCTATGACCGCGGCGGCGGAAGTAAGACCATTCCTGAGGCTGTAATGGTTGTGGGGATATCAGAGCTTAAAGGGGTACTGAACGCTACGGCGCTAGCGAACATCTTCCCGATTCGACATCCATTGCGCTCTCACTTCTGGAGCCACGATATCGCCACAGCACTCACGGCTCGCCTCCTGGCGCGCAATCTCCTCCCCTCTCAGGCAGACCAGGTGTTTCTCGGTGGCTTGATGCACGATATCGGAAAGCTGCTACTCCTTCAGAAGCACACCGACACGTATGATAAGTTGTGTAAGCGCGGCATATCAGATGGATTAAGTTCAGTTGAAGCTGAGCTGCTTGAATATCCATTTGATCACACACACGTTGGTCACTTGATCGCAGAGCGCTGGAACTTCTCAGAGGACCTCACAGCTATTATTCGAAATCACCACCGGCCATGGGGTGAGATTAGCTACCTCTCTCCGACTGGTCTGGTAAAGGCTGCAAATATTATCACCCACGCCCTTGGACTCGTGCAGGACCGCGAAAGCAACCTGCTACGCAGCGTGTATGAACCACTCCTTGATGAAGCGTGGGAACACCTGAGGCTTCCCAAAAGCAGCCAAGACTCTGTAACGCGCGAAGCGCAGCGGAGCTTCGAGGAGGAATACGAACTCTACGCCTCATGGGGTACTTCTTGACGATTCAACTGTGGTGTTTGACGGCAGGAATAGTACTTGTAGGGCTACTCCTCGTAGCCTCTCTGCGAACCATTCACAATGCGCTTGAAAGCAGTGACAGCGACGATGCGGGGTACCTCGCGCGCTGCCTTTTGAGGGTGCCAGTGATTGGCCCACACCTACGAGCGCTTGTGACACGCATCTATGCCCTCAAGCGTTCAGAAGCTGAGAGCGCCACCCGCTACAAGATATTAACCGACCACGTTGCTGCCGCAGTTATGCTACACCAAGGGGATGGCACCATATTGTGGTGCAGCCCCTACACAGAGGTGCTCACCGGGTACTCACTCTCTGAGATCTACCGCAGCAAAGAGAGTTTTCTGCACACATCGGTCCATGAAGACGACCGTACATCACTTGACCGAGCCCTTGCTATCGTCTCAACGGGTGAGCCGTTTCAGTGTCGCTACCGCTTCTACCACCGCTCAGGGATGACGCTCTGGTTCGAAACGCGCACCGTGCCGATCTTTGACTCAACCATCCAGGACTACGTTGCGCTATCGATCGCTATCGACGTCACAGCTCACGTAAGCAACCAGCTACAGATCGAGGAACGCAATAGAGATCTGCACGAGTTCACCTACATGATCTCACACGACTTAAAGGCGCCAATCCTTACAATCAAAGGCATGCTTGGGATCCTCTCTGAGACTGAGGAAGTGAAACGCTCATCTGAAACCTCAGAGCCGCTTGGCTACATCTCCAAAGCCATCGCGCGCCTTGAGCAACTCGTGCAGGGCGTGTTGGAGCTTGCCCGCGTTTCGTCATCAGAGCAACCACTGGTTGGAGTTGACCTCTCTCCTGTGCTGACCGAGGTACTAAACGATTACAAGCAACAGATCGATGAAGCGCACGCTGATATCGTTATCGAAGAGCACCTCCCGCCTGTTCTTGGTACCCAGACCTACCTCTATCAGATCTTTAGCAATCTACTTGGTAACGCAATTAAGTACCGCGACCGCAACCGCCCACTGCGCTTTTCAGTCACCACGAGCCGCGCTGCTTCATCTCGGCGACGCGTGCAGATAACAATAACCGATACCGGCCGCGGAATCGCACCGGATAAACTAGACCTTATCTTCAAGCCTTTTCACCGCATCGGAGACAGCTCGATTGAGGGTTCCGGAGTCGGGCTTGCAAGCGTTAAGAAGCTAGTAGAGAAGCTGGGCGGAACAATTGCCGTTGAGAGCGCCCCTGGAGTTGGAACGACCTTTACCATCGAACTGCGCCGAGCTCCGGAGGTGAGTGTTGGGACAGGTTTAAATCTGCAGTAGGAAAGGCTACACCACTCGATCAGCACTGCATCCTAGAAACGCCATTATCTCATGCACCACCGCGCGCACCTCTGGTGCCCAGGTTCTTGGATCACGACGCATTGAGGTGATCCCGTCGAGGACCAGCTTTGAAACGTAGCGCTCACCAGTCTTTAGCGACTCAATCACTGTTGCGCCCTCACCTTCATCGTGGGTAAAGGTAGCGCACTCAGTGCCTACCGCAACTACTTGCGAGAGGTAGGCGTGAACGAGTGAATCATCACTTGCTGCCACAAAGGTCATAGCTGGTGCCCACTGCGAGAGGAACCGCTCTGAAGCAACCGCCCCCTGCACAAACGCAACGTACAGAGCTCGCAAGCTCTGCTCATCAGATGGAGAGAGCGAGGTCAAGGTCTCGACTCCGGTCTGGTGCAGAAAATCCTTGCGACACCGCTCCCAGAGGTTTATCCCTCGAAACTCAGCGCGATCCAGGTTAGCTGTCTGCACTGAAGCAATCCACTTGGCGCTCTGGACTTTATCTTCCGAGGTCACAAACGCAGAGAGTTCGTATGCGCGCATATCGCTCCAATCGGCGAGACGACGCTGCTCACCCGCACACCGTGCGCACGAAAACACAGAGCGTCCACCCGCAACTCGCACATCGCGCCCACACACCGATACGGCGCCATCACACCGTAGCTGCGTGAGCTCGGCTCCGCTTGAGCGCAAGTAGTTTGCTACCAAGTAGATCAAGCCGCTTTCGCGATGCAGGAATCCATACGGAGTAAAGAGCGCTACTTTCATAAAGCACACACAGAGACTGGTCGTTTAGAAGTCGGTTCACGATACACGAGGTAGTAAGCCACATCACCCTGCCCAGCTCCCTCACCAAGCGCTATCTTCGCTGCTCGCACCTCACCCCACAAACACTCGTGGGCCTGGCACCCTTTAAAAAGCGACTCATCGAGCGGAATCTCAACTACTGAATCAGGTGATACCGTACCAACCGGAAGGGGCACACTTACCCCTCCAACTGTATGAAAGAGATCCGGTCGTAACGTCTCAGACGAAGCGTTGATAACAACGAGCGAGGTCGTTAGACCACTATCTTGCAGACCGACTCCGACGCGACCACGACGACGCGCAGCTACTAGTCGCTCAGAGACGCTCTCCTGAGCACCCTCAACCGCTGCCCTAAACGGTGCACTCCCGTAGGCCATCGAGGACTGCGGAGAGATAAATTCAAGGGTAGCGTGAGATGAAGCCATATTCACGCGGCCCTGCGGACACTCAAGCACTATTTCAAGTCCAACTATTCCCGATGCCTCGCTGCGCGCCGACGGGAAGGCATCTTCAAGCCGCACGCCATCCGGCTGACCGATCCGCCCGCCATCAAGAAGCACAGCGCGCGTCTCTATCCCCTTTCCAAAAAGTTTTAGCGTGCAGTTAACCCCTGCAGCTCCGCCAACAGAGCCCGCTGAAGGAAAGAAATGGATGCGTGTGCGGATAGTAGGTGTCGAAAGGCAGAAAGCCAGGGTCTTTACACTGTTTGCAACGCTACGGTCCATAATCTATCGAGCTTACCCTTTCTTAACTCCGAATCGCGCTTCGTTTCGCTGCGCCATCTCGCAAACACATCACCACGTCGTCACCGTCCTGAAAAGATCCTGCTGTGGAGAGTCACCACACACCCTCTCAAGAACCTGACACGCCACCTGAGAATTCCCCTTAGACGTTACCCGAATGTAGGCTTGAAGCTGCGACTTCTCCCAGACACGGTCATCAGCCGTATAGAGTAGATCTTCCTCAAGCGAGATCAACTTGCTCCCGTTCCCGGCAACAACAACCGACCACTCAGGAGAACGACTTCCGTAAAAAAGCCTGACGGTAAGCTCGGCCTCTTCTGCAGAAGCATTTACGAGCGCCACAATATGCTCACGCCGCGCACTGAGGGTAAGAGGAGCAAAACAGCTTTCACGAGATCGAATCACTGTTGGGTCGCTTAAGATCGATATCTGTCCCTGCAGCGACTGTCGCACCACGTGCCGACTGCCACTGAGAGAGGTCACTGCCAGGTGTCCGTGAGCGATACCACCCTGCACCTTTAACCCGGTCGCAAACGGTTCAAGCTCAACTACTCCGACCTCACTTGATGGAAATTCAACCTCAACCGAGTTAACTTTGACCCCATCCACGTCGTACAGCTCGAGCACGGTCAACGACCGTCCGTCACTGACCTCCATATCCCCTGGAACAACAAAGAGTGTTGAAGAGAGAGAGGGAGAACTTGCGACCCAAAAGTGACTGGTTACATCGACGGAACTCATTCCGCCTAATTACCAGAAAAACCCCCGTTTTACACCCCCAAATGAGGTACTACCCGTGCAAAAATCCCCCCCCGCCCCCAAGCAGCTACGCAATTTCGCCCCGAAGCCTCAAAATAGTGGTCAAGTTTGGTCGCACTTAGGTCGATTGTAGATATGGGCGGGATCGATAGAGAGCCTTTATGGCCCCTAGAGTCGCACGAACGTACAGAATCCCTCGTATCCAGAGGGAGAGCCTCCTTAGAGACAGACACTTTCTGCTCGCGTGCGCTGCGAGCTTTTTTATACTCACATTCCTGATAATTCTGTTTGGAGGAGAGCCGCTGCGCCCGGTCCGAGAGGGTTTACACATCGAATGGATGATAGGCGAACGACGCGGCGTGTATGCAAGCTGCCGTGACGCTGGCAACGCCTTGAACCGCTTCTGTCGCAAAGACTACGAGAACCAGTTTAACCGCTCAGTAGTAAGCCCGAGCAGATTTGACCACCCGAATAAAGAGGCCCCCTTTTCTCTTTCGGGAGCGGATTAAGCTACATCTATGAACTTATCTGCAAAGCATCTGGGTTTTGAGTGAGAACAGTAGTGCCCTTAAAAAGTAAAGCTGCTTGATGGGTGTAACAGCAATAATCAGCGGGGGCTAAGCCCTCCGTTGTTTAAAATGCTTATCCCTTTGCCGCTGACATGCAACTTCCATCGGGCACTCTCAAACCGAGGCGGTCGAAAAACACCGCCTGTAGTATTCACGGCACAAGGAGTCGCCATGCTCTCAGGTGTGTTACATAGCGACGGATCCATCCAAGCGAATGTTGAGATCATGCAAACCTGCATGCGACTTCCAAGGCTCCTGACCTCAAACGAAGTACTCGCAGAGAAATTAGACATTTTAGAAAGGCGCTAGGACAAGCAATTTAAATTGGTCGTTAGTGCCATACGCGTAAATGGGTGGGCGCTTAAGCGATCTGCTCGAATGATGTGTTATCCGCACCACTGCATCTCAACGTGCGTTTCCGTCGTGCCGGTAGTCATAAAACCAAGCCTACGATACAGGTCCTGTGCTCTGTTTTCTCGCAGAACCACTAGGCGCAGCGGCAGATTCAGGCTTTTGGCAACTGCCATCTGCTCTTTCACGACGAGACTACCAATTCCTCGACCCTGATACTCCGGAAGAAGCTGAAGCTCGCTCAAATATAAACAATCCGGTTTAATTTCTGTGCTCACGACGCCTATCGGAGCCCCATCTATCTCAACAATTTTATGGGGTGCTCGATTCAAACCCTCTCGGAAAAAGCCATCCTGTATCGATTCGTCCCACGAACCGAATTGTCTGATGACCACATCACGATATGCGGAATGATGCACGTGGCGGCAAAATTCGTAATCGACATCTACGTTAATATCTCTGTAGCCAATCGTCTTCATGATTTTAGAGGAAGCCTTAGGGAAGCGCGGCAAAACCCCTCCCTGCT
>JBIIHY010000333.1:0-3582 GCA_044235305.1 Bdellovibrionota bacterium | reverse complement strand
CCCCAGAAGTGGCGCATATCGGCGCTCGATTGCGCGCGACCGTATCTCTAGTAAGTCACGTACTGCTGCTACCACTACCGGGAAGCGCATTAGGCACCTACGGAATCAGCTTGGAGGGCTAGTCGTTGCTTCAACTGAGTGGTTTCGCTCGCCAGCCGCTGATAGCGACCGAAAGGTAGCTGATAGGATTCGCACCAGACTTGGACGGGTAACCCAGCATATGAATGCCGTGGCGGTTGAGGTGCGAAATGGTGAGGTTTTACTCTCGGGGAGACTCCCTGATGATGAGGCGGTCCGAGTGGTTGCAGAAACCCGGGAGATTCAGGGCGTTAAGGGGGTTAAGGATGAGATAAAGCGTTACTCTCAAGAGCAACCCACGCCAGGCGCTGAACAGGCGGCTTGAGAAATTTTGAAGCCCTTGTCTATAGTGCCTCATCTTATCGGAAGAGGCACTATGAACACACTCTCCTACTCCTTTACTCTTGGCAGTGATGAAGAGAAGATAGCTCAGCTCCTCACGCGCGATGCGTGGCTCTATTTTAGTGAGCAGATATCTGCTCGAGAGAGCTTCCATGTAAAAGAGATACCGATGATGCCCCGTCGCGGATCGTTTGAACTCGCCAATGATGCTGAGTTGATTCAGTACTATGTAGACAACGCCGATAAGTACGGCGATGAGCTGCGACTCCACGGTTGGGAGGCTCCAAGGGCCGAGGCGGCGGCAGAAAACTTTGCAACTCTTATCGAAGAAGCAACCGGGATTAAGCGCGGAGCTGATCTTGGTCGAGTGGGTGAAGTGGCTTAGTCACTACCTACCGAAGCTGCTCAACGCACTTCAAGATACACGCTAACGGTTGCCCTACATGCAAGCCTCTGGGAAACACAGATCCCGTTGCCTTGCTCAGCAAATTCGATTTTTACAGCGCTATTTTTGGGCAGCTGCCGCTGCTATAAGCTATTGCTGTGCTACAAGCCGTCGCAATTCGTTTAACCTACTCTGGGAGCTCAATACCTTAAGGCTAATCCGCTCTAACTGCGCTTCTACTGCCGAGCGAGCGGTGCCGCCGTACGAAGTGCGGCGATTCACTACAGTAGTCATCTGTATGACTTCAAATATGTCCTTATCAAAAAGGGGCGAGAATGTCTGGTATTCACTCAACTGAAGCTCACCGAGAGTTTTTGAATTGGTGATGCAGAAGCGCACAAGTGATCCAACCACCTCATGCGCCCCACGGAATGGCAACCCTTTCTTGGCCAGGTAGTCAGCGGCATCGGTGGCGTTGATGAATCCGTGCTCAGCCTGGGCAGCCATGCGGTCTTCACGCACACGCATGGTTTTTACCATCTCGTTTACAACGCGCAGCGAACCAACAACGGTATCAAAGGTATCAAACGCTCCCTCTTTATCCTCCTGCATATCTTTGTTGTAGGTAAGAGGGAGTCCTTTAAGTGTTGTGAGTAGCCCAAGGAGTGAGCCGTATACTCGCCCCGTTTTTCCACGCACAAGCTCAGCAAAGTCTGCGTTCTTCTTCTGCGGCATAATGCTGCTGCCTGTAGACATCTTATCTGAGAGCTCGATAAAGGCGAACTCGGCTGTGCTCCAGATAATTATCTCTTCGCAGAGGCGTGACAGGTGCATCTGAGTAATTGACGCAGCCGAAAGAAACTCAAGCACGAAATCCCTGTCGCTAACAGCATCCATGCTGTTCTCGTACACACCGTCAAAACCGAGTAGCTGCGCTACGCGACTGCGATCGATCGGAAAAGTTGTCCCTGCTAGCGCACCTGCCCCTAGAGGAAGGATATTCGCCCTGCTCCATAAACCTAGGAACCTCTCCACGTCGCGCTCAAACATCTGCACGTAGGCAAGCAGGTGATGCGAGAAGAGAACAGGTTGTGCTGGCTGCAGGTGCGTGTACCCAGGCATGATTGCCGACAGGTGCTCACGCGCTCTTGCTATCAGGGTTTGCTGTACCTGACCTAGCCGCTCAGCGATTTCAACTAGTGCATGTCGGATAAAAAGATGGAAGTCGGTTGCAACCTGGTCGTTACGGCTGCGTGCAGTGTGTAGCTTTCCAGCAACTGGACCAATTGCTTCATGCAGATACCGTTCGATATTCATGTGAATATCTTCATCGGATACTTTGAATTCAAGCTCTCCGCGCTCGAGAGCTTCACGCACGCTCTCTAATCCTCGGCAGATAGCCTCTGCGTCTTCTTTAGGTATGATGCCGGTTTCACCAAGCATCGTTGCGTGGGCAATACTTCCCTGGATATCAAACGGAGCGAGTCGCTCGTCGAAAAAAATTGAGGCTCCAAACTCTTCAGCGAACGCATCACTACTCTCTGCAAAGCGACCACCCCAAAGCTTCTTCTGGCTCATAGTACCTCTTTAACTGAAAGCTCTAACTTTGCTGAGCGCTCTTAGCGCGGAAGATATCCTCAATAACTGCACGGTACGCTTCATCGGTCTGCTCGGTTATAATTCGCTTTGCGTATTGACGTGTTGGGAGAACGAGGCGCTCGTAATTTGGCGCTACCGTTGCAGTCCACTGAGCACGAACTGACTCTGGGCTCCGTCCTCGTTCAGTTGTATCGCGGTTCAGGCGTCTCAGAAAGCAGGTCTCTTGGTTAACATCAAGGAAGATCGAGTCGTCTGCAAGCGAACGTAGCCGGGGATCGTAAAGTGCCAGAATGCCTTCAACTATCACGATAGGAGCCGGAAGTGTGGTGTCCTCGGCGGCTAAGCGGCAATGGGTGCTAAAGTCGTATGAAGGGAGCTTGACTGGACGCTGCCTATCCTTTAGCGCTGCCACATCGTTCACGAGGCGATCTCCATCAAGGACCTCCCAGCAGTCGAAGTCAAGCTTTGATCGCTCGGCTAGGTTTAAGTGGGAATTATCCCGGTAGTAGCGGTCTAGAGATACAACAAGAGCTTGATTGGCTCCAGCGTGGCTTTGGAGTCTATGCGAGAGCAGCGTTTTTCCACTCCCACTCCCTCCAGCGACGATAATTACATAAGCTTTTGGCATACAGCGTTGTCGTACGGTACAGCCGCTGAAAACAGCTGACGATTGGAAGTTATCAGTTTTGGTGCTTATTGGCAAAACGTAACGTGGAGACGCGTCAGCAGACCGCCTGCAGCCTTAGCTGGAGCAAGGTATAGATCAATCAGATTAAGCAGTTTTGTTGGCTAGATTTCCCCCGACTAATTTGTATCGACCACCTTGGAGCACGTACGCTCCGATCTGCTCGCCCCTAAAGTGGTGAGTGATGGAGGGGAAAGTGGAGATAACCTCTTCGTGTGACCAATCATCTTTAACATGCTCCTCGTGTGGATTGCCGTTGAATGCTGGTTGAACCCACTTCACGATCGGTATAGAGATGATTAAGTGAGCGCACAATGGTAGTAGGCGCTCTACGACCCCAACAGCTTCCTCTTTTGTCATGTGCTCAAGCACGTCACCGGCGAAAATTATATCGTAGCTCTGTGGTGGAGCGAAGGTTCGAATGTCTTGATTGAGCACTTCGTGGTAGCGGTCACGAAGCTTAAAGTAATCTATGTAGAGTGGGAAAATCTCC
>JBIIHY010000056.1:0-11609 GCA_044235305.1 Bdellovibrionota bacterium | reverse complement strand
AAACATAGTGCTTCCAGGTGTCCTACCGGTAGTTTACCCCAGGCTAAATCCACTCCTTGCGCCGAAACAACGCGAGCAGTCCACCAGCCACCGCAAGCATCACGCCCCACACGGCCCAATACCCCCACCTCAAGCGCAGCTCAGGCATATAATCAAAGTTCATGCCGTAGACCCCCACAATAAAGGTCAGGGGTATAAATATGCTCGAAATAACAGTCAGAACCTTCATTACTTGGTTAAGCTTATTGCTGACACTGGAGAGGTACACTTCCATCATACCAGCCACCATTTCACGCAGCGTCTCGACGGTGTCGATAACATGGATCGTATGATCGTAAAGATCTCTTAGAAAGATTCGCGTATCCCCAGTGACAAGTTCAAGCTCATCACGGACCAGCGCGTTAACAGCTTCGCGCAAGGGCCAAACGGCTCGACGGAGCAGGATAAGCTGGCGCTTAGTAACGTGAATCGCTCGCAAGGTGCTACTTGTGGGGGCATCAACTACTTCCTCCTCAAGCTCCTCTATGCCCTCACTCAACTTCTCAAGCACCTCAAAGTAATTATCTACTATTGCGTCGACAAGAGCATACGCAAGGTAATCGGCACCCAACTTTCGGATGCGTCCCTTTCCTGTTTTGATCCTTTGTCGAACTGGCTCAAACACGTCACCAGGATCTTCCAAGAACGCAAGGACGTATCCCTTTCCGAAAATGATACTAACGTGCTCTGTTCTTACTTTGTCTTGAGATAGTTCGTACCCGATCATCTTCAGCGCCACGAAGATATAATCGTCGAATTCCTCCAACTTAGGTCGCTGCAAGGTGTTTGCGATATCCTCAAGAACCAGAGGATGAATGCCAAAACGATTTCCTAGTCGCTGCAGCAGTTCAACGTCATGAACTCCATCGACGGTATACCAGACCACCTGCTCAGAGCTAACCTCAGGGGTGCAGTCATCTACCGCTATCTCTTGCGGTTCTTCAGCGGATGATGCCCCGTATCGTGTGCGAGTAATTCGCACAGGTTTATCTCGCCCCTGACCTATGTAGGCGAGCGTACCTGGGGATGACCCCGGTGGCTTTGAACCCTGCGTCCTGTAGTGAGCCATAATCTATATCGATGAGCCAACGAACACCGTCCTCAGCAGTGTAGGTGCGTCCGTACCGTCCCGACAAGGCACAAAACTCGCCAAATGATGTTAGACAGCTAATGGATACACGCTGTTTTTGGCACGGTATGCCCTTTTGTGGTACGATCCATCTGTAGTCTTTCGCAGGAGCCCTATGCCCACCTTCGACCTCTCCAAACACGGCATCACCGTTAAGACAGTCCACAGAAACCTTGCTCCCTGCCGTTTATACGAAGAGGCAATAAAGCGCGAACCGGACACAAGAATCGCAAGTAGTGGAGCGCTGGTGGCCTACTCAGGAGAGAAGACGGGCCGCTCTCCTAAAGACAAACGAATCGTCAAGAGCCCCACATCTGAGAAGGACATCTGGTGGGGCTCGGTCAACGTTGCACTTGATCCTCAGATTTACGACATCAACCGCGAACGAGCCATCGACTACCTGAATACACGAGACGTAGTGTACTGCTTCGATGGATTTGCTGGATGGGATCCAGGGACACAGATTAAAGTACGAGTAATTTGCTCTCGCCCCTATCACGCCCTGTTCATGCACACGATGCTTATAAGACCGACCGAGCAGCAGCTTGCCACTTTTGGAGACCCTGACTTCGTTATTATTAACGCCGGAGCTTTTCCAGCTAACCGGCACACTCCAGGCATGACCTCAAAGACAAGTATCGATCTCAATTTTGAGCGCGGAGAGCTTGTTATCCTCGGTACCGAGTACGCTGGAGAGATGAAGAAAGGCGTGTTCACGGTGATGAACTACCTGATGCCGAAGCGCGGACTTTTGTCTATGCACTGCTCTGCGACGGCTGATAGAAACACTGACAAATCGAGCATCTTGTTTGGGCTATCGGGTACTGGCAAAACTACTCTTTCAGCCGATCCGAAACGGCTACTCATCGGTGATGACGAACACGTATGGTCAGATAGCGGAGTGTTTAATATTGAAGGTGGTTGTTACGCTAAAGCTATCGATCTAACACCTGAATCAGAGCCTGATATCTTTCAAGCGCTACGCTTTGGATCAGTACTTGAGAACGTAGTGCTGGATCAAGATAACCGCACCGTCGACTTTCACGATTCATCTATAACCGAGAATACTCGCGGTGCATATCCGATCGAGTTTATAAAAAATGCTAAGGTTCCGTGCGTTGCTGGACACCCCTCTGATATCATCTTTCTCACCTGTGATGCTTTTGGTGTTTTACCACCCGTGAGCAAGCTATCACCGGGTCATGCGATGTACCACTTCATTAGTGGCTATACAGCGAAAGTCGCTGGCACCGAAGTCGGTGTGAAGGAGCCAACCGCTACGTTCTCGCCGTGCTTTGGTGGACCATTCCTCGTGTGGCATCCCGCAAAATATGCTGAGCTCCTGGCGGAGCGAATGCGCGCGCATCAAGCAAACGTATGGTTGGTAAACACCGGATGGACTGGTGGCGCATATGGTACCGGATCCAGAATGAAGCTGAGCCTAACTCGACGCATTATAGACGCGATTCACAGCGGCGAGCTGGCCACAGCCCCGACCACAATCGATCCAGTATTTGGATTCGAGGTGGTGACCGCGGTACCACAAGTTCCATCAGAAATACTTATTCCGAAGAACACCTGGCAGGACAAGACTGCTTACGATGCTGCAGCCTCCAAATTGGCCACCCTCTTCATAAATAACTTCAAGACCTACCACGATGGAGTGACTCCGGAGGTCAGAGCGGCATCACCAAAAACGCTGTAGAATGCACATACTACTTGGAGTCATTGCACCGGCGACCCGCCTTGCAGGCGGGCCTCAGATTAATCCAGGGCCTGTCGAACAAACGCACCCGGATCCATGCCTTCGCTCTGAAGCATCTCTGAAAGTTCAGCTCGAGCCTGTGCTCGACTCTTGTATGGCCCAACAAGCACCCGGTGCATAGCTCCACCGCGGAAGTCGAACTCTTGAATTCGGGCAGAGTAAGACTGCTGGGCCAGTGCATCCATAACCTGCAAAGCCCTGCTCTTATCAGAGAAGGAACCGACTTGAACCACCCACGCCCCAGTTGGCACTTGCTCTACTTGGGTTGGCGCTGGGACCTTTCGATGCGCCACACGGGCTGCTTCGGGCTGCGGTTCGTCTGCTGGTACCTGCTCTACGTCATAGGCGTCAGCGCTTGCGACCTTGAGCTCACTTGCCGTGCTGGAGGGGGCTTTCTCGTCACTCGTGGCAATCGCGGTGCTTGAACCTGGCGCTGGCAAGCCAGGTATTAACTCACGGATGTGTTCAGCCCTAGCCAGGGGCTCGGGGTGGCTTGAGGTCAAACGATTGAATGCTACGCCAATTCCTCCCGACTTCCCGTCATCCTCACCCAACTTGAGCAGAGCCTGTACCGCAGCCTCAGCAGGTCGTCCACCCTTATTGATGAACTGCACCCCGTACTCATCTGACTCCGTTTCGTCACCCTGGGAGAACTGCGCCTTAACCACGTCCGTAGCAAGGTCGGCCAAAAACTCACCACCGATAGCTATCCCGACATTTCCTACCGAAGACCCAGCTCCCGATGCCAGTCCAGAAGCTGCAGCCTTAGTTGCAGCGGACGCGGCATAGGCCCTCTGCATACGACTCTTACTGTGACCATTCTTGACGTGTCCGATCTCATGACCGATTACGAAGAGCAACTCATCATCGGTCATCTTGTCCATTAACCCACTATTTACGCGCACCGTACCATCGGCAAGCGAGAAGGCGTTTATCTCGGGGTCGATGTAGACCTTATAGTTGAGCTTCAGTCCATCTTCCTCGCCGTGTCGAGCGACGAGCTTTGCGAGCCGCTTCGCATAAGGGCTTGAAGGGGGTGCTATCTTACTGTGTTGGTCGTAGTGTTTAGCTACACCGGTTGCCATCTGCGCTACCTCCGCATCGGAGAGCGTAGCTGCCTTGTAGAGGTCGGTACCGGCTGAGAGCACGTCTCCTGCAGATATATTTCCGGGGTCGAATTGATTCTTTAACGCCGCACAACCTGTTGAAAGCACAACGCCCAAGCTCAGTATATACCGTTTCATCTCCATCTCCGTGCCCTTTAATATTATGTTCCGCCCTGAGTATCGACTATTTGGACCAACTTCTTGATTGCAACATCGGGATTGACTCTAAGAACGACGTTCCTGTCAGGCTCGAGCGCTGGCGAAAGAATAAAGCAACTCTGGAACGTTTAAGCGTTTTTCTCGTATTATCAAGCCCTTCTAGGAACAGTGCGGATCCAGTAGGAGCCCCACACCCTTCAGTGGTATAATCGAGTCGTGGTCTGCGCATGTGACCACCCCACTAGCAATCTCAGAGGAATTGATATGGATGAGGGCAAAGGGCACGCAATCCTCGATGCACAGAGCGTAGACCAGTGTGTCATTGCACAGAACTGGGGCGCCTATAGTGCGACCGACCACCACACGTGGGGCACCCTCTTCAACCGCCAGGTTGAAACGCTCAAAGGATTCGTATGCGAAGAATACTTTGAGGGCATCAAGCGACTACACCTAACACCCTCAGAGCTGCCCGACTTTGACCGGATGAATAAGTTTCTGCGCGCAGCAACGGGCTGGGAGGTGCTGGCGGTGCCGGGCCTCATAGCTTCAAAACCCTTCTTCTCGATGTTGGCCAATAAGCAGTTCCCTGCCGGCACTTTTATTCGCACACCCGAACAGCTCGACTACCTCGAGGAGCCAGATATATTCCACGACGTATTTGGGCACGTTCCGCTCCTATCACATCCAGCATACGCAAGTTACATGCAAGAATACGGTCGCGCTGGACTTCGTGCGATGAATCACAAGGGAGTGAAATTTCTTGCCCGCCTAAATTGGTACACGATTGAGTTTGGATTAATAAAAGACAACGGAGGAATTAAGGCCTACGGCGCTGGCATCATGTCATCGTACGGCGAAGCAAGATATGTGAAGAACGATCCGTCGCCTAACTTCCTACAATTCGATCTTGAGCGAGTGCTTCGCACCGGTTACTACATCGACGATTTTCAAGCGACCTATTTCACCATCGATAGCTTTGATGCTCTCTTTGAAGAATGTATTGAGCGCCCGTTTGTGCCGCTCTACGAAGAGTGTCGCGCCAAGCCAACTCTGACCCCGTTTGAAATACTCCCGAGTGATCGTGTGCTTAGAAAAGGCACAGATGAATACTGGAGGGATTTTCCTTGCACCAAAACCAAACTAAAGTAAGGCCGTATCAGGGTGGTCATAGCGAGGGAAAAATATGTCTCATCTCCTTGAAAAACGGTGCATCGATTACAAGCCAGGTAGTG
Organism: Bdellovibrionota bacterium; assembly: GCA_044235305.1. Lineage (GTDB taxonomy): Bacteria > Bdellovibrionota_C > UBA2361 > UBA2361 > OMII01 > OMII01. The sequence continues at coordinate 6,179 of JBIIHY010000056.1, read as the reverse complement.
CTGCTTTAACGGTTGAACAACAGCAGCTTTTGGGTGCTCAGATTCCGCTATGGGAGAATCTAGACGGGCAAAGAATCAGAAGAACATTCAAATTTGATAGCTACCTTGCTGGCGTCTCGTGGGTTCAATCTGCAGCCGCGATTGCAGATCAAGAAGACCACCATCCTGACATCCATATCTTCTGGCGCAAAGTTGTAGTTGAGCTCTGGACACACACCGTAAAGGGTCTATCCGAGAACGATTTTATCGTTGCTGCTAAGTTTGATCACCTCTTTGAAAGGGGCTGTGAGGGGAAGGGCTCTTAATAGGGTAAACCTGAAGTAGTGGTAGCCAGACCATCCTCGCTGCTCCCGCTGTGCTGGTTGCCATTGGTATTTAGTGCGGTGAGAAAAGAGAGCACGTTTATACTACACGGCGATATTCCGGAAAGAAAAAAGGCCCCACTCCGATCATTTTTCATTTGATTTTGAATAGTTTTAGGGAGAGACTCTTGCAGTGAGGCTCTGGTTCTATGAATTCACAGTTCCCAGACAAAGATCACAGCAACCCCGTCGACAAGTCCCACCGCGGTGGTTTCGTGTCGCAGGAATCTAACGGTCTTCCTACGATGCTAGTTACTCTTTCAGGTTTCGCATCAACCTTTATCAGACCTGACTTCCCAAGTGCGTCGTGGTGCCTTCAACCTGATGGAACCTCAACGGTATCTGAACTAGTCTGTCTCAATGAAGGAGACCACGTCCGAATCTCCGACCCCAGCGGCAAGGTACTCTTCGATGGCATCATCAACCCCGTCTATTCACTGGTCGAACCTCCGCGCATCTCTCTACCGATTACTGGAAGGGAAACACCTCCTTCAGGATTTTTTTCTGCATGGAACCAGAAAGATTGGGCGCCGAATGCATGGGCAGCCCTCTTTGTTAGCGGTACCAACCGGCTTGAGCTTGAGCGGGCAAAGAAACGGTATAGCGATAACTTACCAACTGCAGCATAAGCCCAGCTCCCAAGTAATCGTTGAAAGTAAGATCTCAAGTGCGCTAATCTCGCACACCTATGAAAAGCGCTCTTTCTACACTCACTACACTGCTATTTTCCTCCCTTCTCTGCACCGCTACAGCGATAGCTGAAGAACACGGGTCCGCAAGTCAAACACCCGCGCAATCCACTCAGTCATTTAATCTCATTCGAGTAACTCCAGATGGCGATACACATGACATCCCCGATCAGATAGTTCTACAGTTTGACCGCCCCGTTGTACCGCTCGGTCGGATGGAGCGCACGGACGACGAAATCAGTATAGAGGTAACACCACGCCTGAATTGCAGCTGGCGGTGGCTTAACACATCTGCTCTGGCCTGCTTCCTTAATGAGGCTGATCTTCCTAAACCCGCCACTCACTACACGATCTCTATTCCTCAGGAATTTGACTCAACGCGCGGCGCCATTTTATCGACCGCACACACATACTCTTTTACGACACCTAGACCGACTATTTCGAGTGCAAGCTTCAGACGGTGGAGTGGGCCAGGGAAACCGATCTTTGACCTAAATACCAACTACAAAGTGCCCCTTGATTCGCTTAAGCAGCACCTTGCGTTAGTCGATGCCGCAGGAAAGTCGTACGAGCTTTCCGTTGAGCCATTTACCCCTGAGAGCGAAGATGATTTTTTTGCTCAACACCCTGAGCTCTATCAGGGTCGAAAATGGTTAGCCACACCGATAGAAAATTTGCCCCTCGATTCAGCAGCCACCCTCAAACTACTGCCCGGGCTCAAGGGTGAGGTGGGCGAGCTTGAGGGAGAGGCTAAAGAGAAGCTACGTAGCTTTATGACCTTCCCGCAATTCAGCATCCTCGGTGTTGAGTGCAACGACCGTAAGGGGAATTTCGTCTCCCTTAAAGCTCACGAGACAGCCTGGTGGGCCGCCAGCAAAACTCCTCGCTGCGATCCACTAAGCCGAGTTCGGTTAATCTTTAGCGCGCCCGTTAACACTGAATCGCTTCAAGAGGGTGTCACCTCCGTCCCTGATTTACGGGGCGGAAGAACTGATTTTGATCCCTGGGATAACGCGTATGCAGCAACATCTGAATACTCTGCGCCCAACGAGGCCAAGAAATTCAATGCCGATCTACCCTACGCACTAAAGGCCAACACCTCTTATACGATCAACCTACTGGCAAAATCTCTGAAAGATGAATTCGGTCGCTCACTCGACAGAGATAGCACCATCACAATCCTCACCGATAATAGAAATTCGAGGCTAGTGCTCGACAATCCAATCTCTGTGCTGGAGAAAGAGACCGACTCCAAGCTGCCAGTAGTCGTAAACAACTTATCGGCACTAAACCTCTCATACCAAATGGTGACTACTGACGGCGCGCAAGAGGGGATCAAGAAAACTCTCTATCCGTACAACGCGCGCAATATCGCTTACCCCTTCCCTGTTGACGTGCGGGAGCTTCTCGGTGGACGGTCCGGTGTTGTGCAGGGCAAGCTTTCATCGGCGCCGAACACTACTGATGGTTCACAGTGGTTCTTCTCGCAAGTCACTCCGTACAACGTACATGCAAAGATAGGGCACGCGAATTCACTGGTGTGGGTCACCTCGATGAGCACGGGCAAACCTGTCTCTGACGCAACCGTATCTATCTCAGTTGATAACCTGACTGCGCTTAGCTCTGCTCCCCCGACACTTGCGAGCGCTACAACCGACTCCCGCGGAGTCGCTACCCTTCCAGGAACTCGCGTTGTGGATCCTTCGCTCACACTCTCTGAGCAATGGAACAACGCGAAGCCGCGCCTCTTTGTGCGCGTCCAGAAAGATAACGACTATGCGCTGCTTCCAATTTCCTGGGACTTTAAAGTCTACGCTGACAACATCTGGCCACGAACAAGGACAGCGTACGGACACATACATGCTTGGGGAACCACCGCTCAAGGGCTCTACAAGGTCGGAGACTCTGTTCAGTTTGCGCTCTGGGTCCGCGATCAGAATATAAACGGCTTCGTGCCAGCGCCGCGAGATGGATACAAACTCGAGGTCAGAGATCCCACAGGCAAAGTGGTGTATACCGTTCCTTCTCTCAAGCTCTCTGAGTTTGGCTCATTTAATGGCGAGTTCTCTGTTAAGAAAGACGCAGCTGTCGGTTGGTATTCGTTTGTACTCTCGTCCACATTCTCTCGTCAGTCATGGCACCCCCTGCGCGTCCTTATCAGTGACTTTACCCCTGCTTCGTTCAAGGTAAGCTCTGAGCTCGGAAAGAAGGAGTACAATCAAGACGACACCGTTACTCTTACTACGGAAGCTCGACTGCACGCGGGTGGTCCATATTCGGATGCCGCCGTACGCATAACGGCCAGTGTTGTAAACGGCCCGATTACACCTACCATTCCAGGCCTTGCGAACTTTACTTTTGATTCAGGCAGTGGAGAACGCCAGTTCTATCAGCAAGAAGAGAAACTCGATAACAAAGGTAACCATACATCAACTTTTGCAATACCTGCGCTCGATACCGTCTACGGCACGCTCTTTGTTGAGAGCGCTGTGCGAGATGACCGCGGAAAATTTGTGACCACAACTTCAAGAGCACCGTACAGTGGCAGAGACCGTTTCGTGGGCCTCGCTCAAAGGAATTGGATTTTAACTGCCAAGAAAGAAGCCGTGGTTGATGGCGTGGTTCTAAATGCCGAACTGCAACCGACGGCAGATCATCCCTTTACCATTAAAATTGAATACAAAGATACCAAGGCTGCCAGAGTAAAGAGCGCTGGAAACTCATACACCACGCGCTACGAAAGCACATGGAACGAAATCAAACGGTGCGAACTTAGGTCAACTGTAGCAGGCGCTTCATGTACGTTCGTGCCAGAAAAAACCGGTGCCTATCGAATGGTGGCCGAAGTTCTCGATGAAAAGCAGCGAAAACATACAACGTCGATCGAGCGCTGGGCCGCGGGCAGCGACAACGTTCTGTGGGAATCAAACGCAGATACCAATCTCAACATAACGCCAGAGAGAAACAGCTACAAAGTCGGCGAGAAAGCTCGCTTCTTAATCAAGAATCCCTTCCCAGGTGCCCTAGCACTCATCACCACTGAACGATTAGGAGTGCAGCGCTCATGGGTCCAAACCCTTAAATCTAGCACCGAGGTGTTTGAAGTAGAGGTTACCAAGGACCACATTCCTGGCTTCTTCTTCTCTGCGACAGTTGTATCACCTCGCGTAGCTAAGCCCATAGAGAACCAAGTCGACCTTGGGAAACCGGCGTTCCGCTCGGGATATGCGCAGATTCAGGTTGATGACTCAGTGAAAAAACTTACCCTCTACGTGACGCCTCGCGCTAAGAGCTACAAACCTCGGGAAACTGTGACAGTAGATATCGCTGTGCAAGGCCCGCTCAATTCAAAGCTTCTAAAGCCAGTTGAGCTTGCTGTCACGGTGCTTGATGAGAGCGTGTTTGACCTTATCCAGCAGGGCAAGACGTATTTTGACCCGTACCAGGGGTTTTATTCGCTAGACGGTCTCGATGTACGAAACTTTAATTTAATAAAGATGCTCGTAGGTCGACAGAAATTCGAGAAAAAAGGTGCCAATCCCGGCGGAGACGGCGGCAGCAACCTCGACATGCGGTCGCTCCAAAAGTTTGTCAGCTACTGGAATCCATCCCTACGACTCGACCGCGATGGCAGAGCGACAATTTCATTTGAAGCCCCTGACAACCTGACCGGTTGGAAGGTGTTTGCTGTCGCCGTGTCAAAAGACGAGTTGATGGGGTTAGGCGAAGGAAGCTTCACGGTAACAAAACAGACTGAAGTGCGCTCAGCTTTGCCGAATCAAGTTAGAGTCGGAGATGAATTTAAAGCAACATTCACAGTAACAAATCGTTCTGATGCCAACCGCAAACTAAACGTCACCGTTTCAACCGAGGGTGAGTCAGTCGCCAAAGCTGCGCAGAATGTTACTATCGACGCCGAGCCTTTTAAGCGTTACCCCGTATCGCTTACCACGACTGCGTCAGCAGTCGGAGAAGCACGGATAGTTGCCAAGGCTCACGATGCACAAGATGGCGACATGCTCCTTGGTACCGTGCAGGTGCTTCCGCGCATAACACTCCGAACTGCAGCAACATTCGGCTCTGCTGAAGCAGCGCCCATTCGCGAGCCGGTGTCATTCCCTGCTGGTCTAGAGCCCGGAGTTGGATCAGTCGGTGTGGTGCTTTCGCCGTCAATCCTTGGAGGGCTTGAGGGCGCATTCACTTACATGAAAGAGTATCCGTATGACTGCTGGGAGCAGAAGCTGTCAAAAGGGTTGATGGCCGCCCACTCGATCTCGCTTCAACGCTACCTTCCAAAGAGCTTTCAGTGGCAGGAGGCTGAGAAGGTTGTGGCTTCAGTGCTTAAGGATATTAGTGCACACCAGGCGCCAAATGGAGGCATGTCGTTCTACATTCCTCAGGACGAGTACGTAAATCCTTATTTAAGTGGCTACACTGCCCTAGCCCTGACCTGGCTGCGAGACAGGGGCTACTCTATCCCAGAGAACGAGGAGCAGCGTCTACACGACTACCTGCGGTCAATAATGAGGAATGATGTGTTCGCCGACTGGGTCTCGTCCGGGTTAAAATCCAGTGTACGTGCTGTAGCGCTTTCAGCCTTAGCGCGCGGTGGCAAGATTCAAGCGAAAGAGCTACTACGTTACAGTGAGGTCTTTAAAGAGATGACCCTTTTTGGCAAGGCACACTACCTCGATGCACTAGTCTCGCTCAACGCCGATGGGCAGGCCACAACGGATGTGCTCAACAATATCCTTTCATCTGGGTCTGAGGCTGGGTCTTCTTATACCCTCGCGGAATCGAGCGGAGCTACATCAAACTTTATTCTCGACTCAAGCATGCGCTCTCAGTGTGCGGTGCTTAGTGCCTTGCTGCGAGTAGGAGGTACTCCTGAGTCGCCGTTAGGAAAGAAGGTCGTGCCGATTATTCCGAAATTAGTTCGCTCCATCACGGTAGATCGTAAACGCAAAGACCGCTGGGAGAATACGCAAGAGAACGTGTTTTTCATGAATGCTCTCGCTGAATACAGCGCAGCGTATGAAAAGACACAGCCTCGCCTTGATCTGGGAGTCTCAGTCGGAGAGGAGTCACTTGCCAACGTATCATTCAAGGAGGTGACCAACGAGCCGAT
>JBIIHY010000332.1:0-3609 GCA_044235305.1 Bdellovibrionota bacterium | reverse complement strand
CTTACGTGCACCTGCTCGTGCGCGTGAACGTGAACGTACCCGAAAGGGATTGCAGTACTACTGTTGGTTTATTAACCCACCTACCTACATCTCCGCTGACGAACACCAGAGCGGAGAACTCGTCCTCACTAGCGTGCTTTATAAGCTATGTTGAGCGCACGCGAGTTTATGTTTTCGGGTACGTTCACGTTCACGAGCAGGTGCACGCTCACGGCCCGATATCATCAAAAAGCACCCACTAAAAACATCGAAGACCCTTAAAGATTATTTCTTAAAGTGTCGAAGCAAATACTGGGGTCCGCCTGGTTCGGTCCTCCCACAGCAGCAACGAGGACACTATGCCACCGCAGCCGCCTAGCGACCCATCCGAGAAAAGGCTCATTCGCGCAGCAAAACACGTCAGCCTGCACTGGTTTCCGATCAACCCTGTGGTTCTCAGCACGCTGAAAAATGGTTTCCAAAATGGTTCGTTTACAACTGGCGTCGAGCCGATCCTACTGCTCCTGAAAAAAGATTTTGCGCTTTTTACCTTTGTCACTAAAGAGCTAATCGCCTTAGCAGAGAAGCGCGGCGCTCCAATTGAAATTAGGGGAAATCCTATCGAGCTTATTCGGTGGGCAGGCACCGATGAGATCAAAGCGATCATTATGAACGAGGGCGCTATTCCCTTCACGCACCAGTTGAATGGTGGCGAAGATTTTCAAAATGCTCTACTCCGAGAAACGGTTCTTGTAGCATCAACTGCGGAGATCTTGAGCCAAGAGAAGCACCTTGATCCAAATATGGGATTTTGTCGTGGTGTAGTGCGCGAGATCGGTCTTAATTTAATTGCGTGGAACTACCCAACACTGTACGCACGCGTTCTGAAGCAACTCACCCCTCGCTTGTCACTCGATGAGCACCTCGCCGAAGAACTTGGGTTTAGCCCCCTGACACTAGCAATGCACATCCTTAAACCTGCCATCACGATGTCAGCGGCGGAAGAGGAGAAACTTGAGCAAACATGGGCGGTCTACGACCAGCTCTGCAGGATTGGCGAGGCTCTCGCTCATGCAAGTAATCCAGATGCCTACCCGACTGCGGAAAACGACTGGAAGATGGCACAAGAGTTCATCACTGAGACAGTTGGAGAGGGTGGCTTCGCCCTCATCCGGCACAGAGCCGTTGAGCATGCCAAAGAGTACAGCGCCATATTACCCCGTACGTTCGAAGACCTTCCCCGCTTTGACCCCGAGGAACGGCTTCAATCTCACAAACGCGGCTCGAGGGCATTAGATAACCACTACCTTAAGCAGTGTCCGCCACATGTACAGGCAGCACTCCGGACGCTCTACTCAGAGATGCCGCGCACAAGCGTAAGTAGAAATGCCCTGGAAAAACTCATTAAGGAGATAATTCCCAACTCTGGATTCACTGGTGGATGCGTATTCGTTGTTGACCCAGCCACTTTAGCACTCACGCCACGAACGATCATAGGCACGGTTGCTCTAAGGCCAATCCGCAAGGTAGCGCTTAAAACCGCTCCCGGTAGTGGTAGTAGTACTCTAATATCAGAAACGATCCTCTCTGCGGCTGGATCCTCGGCTGACTTGGCTGCTTCCGCTTTCGCGTGCACACATCCTCTCCTCGAGCGCACCGATAGCTTAAACGAGGGGGCTTTAGCTGGTATCTATTCCTCCCTCGGCTCACGGGCTCGAATCGGAGTGCTGTACCTTGAACTACCTGAGAAGCAGCTTAACGACCCAGAAGCCCGTTCGCTGCAGCTGTTTAAAGCGCTACGACAAACGCTTTGCGACGTACTGATGGTGGAATAGCTTATTGTCAGTACGCCTTCGCGAAGATGGCATCCTTGGTGGCTGGCTGTCCTGTAACAACGCAGCGCCCCTCTGTTCCGCTCTGTTCAAGCGGTAGACAACGAACAGTAACCTTATGCTCCGCAAGCGTCTCTATAGCTCCAGGGGCACCTGACCATTTACCCAGCACAAATCCACCGTGAACCTCCGGTTTATCTTGATTTACTGGGGTAAAGTACTTAATAAGATCAGAGATATCCTTCACGTCTGAGGTTGTATGGGCCTCCCTGTACGCTCGGGCTTGCGTAAAGAGCGAACGCTGAATGTCGTCTAAGATCGCAGGCATCGTCTCAACTACTTCATTTACAGCCAGAAAGGCCTTATCACGTGGCCCCTTATCCCGTCTGTAGAGCACGGCCTGCTTCGAATCGATATCTCGAGGACCAACCTCCAGCCGAACCGGAATCCCCTTCTTGATCCACTCCCAACTCTTATCGCCGCCGCGCATATCGCGCTTATCGACAATTACCTCAACCGCAGCTCCATTGTAGCTCTTTGAGCGGAGGGCTGCCGCTATGCTCTCAGCATACTCAAACACTGCGCCCTCAAGTTCAGGCTTGGGCACAACAGGAATAATTACAACGTGCTTTGGAGCAACCTTAGGCGGTAGCCGTAATCCATCGTCGTCAGCGTGAGTCATAATCATGCCGCCGATAAGGCGCGTTGAAACACCCCAGGAAGTTGTGTACGCGTGCTCGATGACCCCCTCTTTATTGAGGAACTTTATCTCTGAGGCCTTGGCGAAATTCTGTCCGAGGAAGTGCGAAGTACCCGCCTGGAGCGCTTTACGGTCCTGCATCATCGCTTCGATGCAGTACGTATCGACTGCACCTGGGAAGCGCTCTTCAGGGATCTTCTCTCCCTTGATTACCGGCATAGCAAGCACATCCTCTACGCAGGTTCTGTACACCTCAAGCATCTTGAAGGTCTCATCGACCGCTTCCTGCTGCGTGGCGTGCGCTGTATGCCCCTCCTGCCAGAGAAATTCGGCTGTTCGTAAGAAGAGACGAGTTCTCATCTCCCACCGTACAACGTTAGCCCATTGGTTAATGAGAAGAGGAAGATCCCGGTACGACTGCACCCACCGTGCAAATGAATCACCAATGATCGTCTCCGAAGTTGGGCGCACAATCAGCGGTTCATCGAGCTCACCAGCTGGTATAAGCTTCCCGTCTCTAGCCTCGAGGCGGTGATGCGTTACCACAGCACACTCCTTCGCGAAGCCCTCAACGTGAGCAGCTTCTTTCTCCAGAAAGCTAAGAGGGATAAACAGCGGAAAATATGCATTAACGTGACCCGTGTCTTTGATCATCCGATCTAGTTGCCGCTGGAGATTCTCCCAAATCCCATATCCCCACGGCTTAATCACCATGCAACCACGCACAACGGATGTCTCGGCTAAATCAGCCGCTTTAACAACCTGCTGGTACCATTCAGGGTAATCCTGGTCACGTCGGGGGGAGATTGCGGTAGATGCCTCTTTGGCCATGGCGGGATTCCTATCAAAAAACGGCAGATTTTCAGACTATTAGCTACCACAAAAGCAATCATTTGCATACCAGCCGAGCTCGGCCTACATCAGAAGAGTTTTCTGAAACGCAAGACTCTCTACCTGCATCTAAAAGGTTGGTCGGTGGTGTTTTTTTCAGCCTTACTGCAACCACGCTTTAGCAAGATTATGAACACCGAGTCACTCGATACATGGCTCATCTCAACGCTCAACGGCTGCTTCCAGCAGGAGCAGTATCCTGCTGCA
>JBIIHY010000331.1:0-3612 GCA_044235305.1 Bdellovibrionota bacterium | reverse complement strand
TGTGCTCAACGATCTTAACATGTGATGCCGTTCTTTATGGGAAGGTCACTGAGTGGGACCGAAGCTATTACGGCGTTGAAGCTGTTGCAACCGTGGGGCTGGAGCTTAAACTTGTCTCAGCAAAAACCAAAAAAGTGCTCTTCTCTACCGAAAGCATTGACTCAGACAGTCGCGGGTTAAGCAAGGGGCCAACTGGTTTCTCAAATATAGTGCTTGAGCCACTTAAAGGTTTGGATAACGAAATAATAACCACTCTTGCTAGAGAGATAGTGGAGGAGACCTTAAAGCCGCTCCACCGAGAGACCAGGCCTGAATTTTTAAACAAACCAGCTCCGTTCATAATCTCCTCAGCACATGATGCATCAAGTGGCGTTATCTCTCGCACCGAGCACCTCACAGTGGTTGCTTTCGGTAGCCCCGGTGCCACCGCCAGCTTTTCCATCGGCTCGAGAATAAAAAACATCCCGCTTGCTGAACGCGCCCCTGGCCACTACGTGGGAGAATTTATCCCGCTTCCAAGTGATTCATTCCAGAATGAATACGTTGTAGTAGCTCTTAAGGATGGTGTTGGTCGGACTTCAACTCAACGGTTAGCCAAGACGCCGGTTTCTCTTCCGTTCTGAGTGAATTGCTTCCCCTCTTTCTTGGACCGCGAAGGTTTATGGTTCGACGGGCTCACCACATGGGCTTCGCCAAAAAATCACCAGTGCCCACCGTACATTCCTGGCGGACCTGGAAGGTCCGCGGTCCGTGGCGGCTCTACCCAACCCTGGAAGGTCCAAGAAAGCAACTAGCCAAACCAACGGCTCCCCTGCAATAACTATGGATGATGCAGCACCACGTTATGTGCCTTACTACAGCCAAAGGTAAAAAACCTTCTGCGAGAGGCGTCTTGCGCTTTCTACGAATCACGGCAATCGGGGTTTTTCTAGCTCCAGCTCTGCTTGCATGCGCACCAGCAACTGTATCGTACGATGAGAACCAAGCAGGGCTTGCCTTTGCTCTGGGCGAAGAGTTCGTAACTGCCTCAGGAGAGCAGGCTCGACTGGCTGATTTCAACGGAAAGATCGTACTGCTTCATTTCCTCTCTCCGCAGTGTCGGGTATGCGAGAAAGAGGCTCCGTCACTAAGACAGCTACACGATTCCTTTAAAGATTCCTCTTTCTCTGTGGTGGGCGTCGCCGTCAAGGGCACTGATCCTTTTTCGGTTCACTCATTTGCTCTAAAGAACAATCTAAACTTCCCGATCCTTATGGATACTGAAGGGTCGCTTGCCGAATTCTTCTCGATTTCCGAGCTGCCCTCCTCTCTATTCCTAAGCCGCGAAGGGGTTCCTCTTCAGCTTGAAGATCCAGCATCGGGTGAAGCCACCTCGGTGATCCCAGGTCCGCGCGAATGGGACACAGAGGGCCCTGTCGAGATGGTTGCTTCGATTGTTGAGGGGATGTAGCCACCTTGTCGAAGCACCCTACTGACCCGCCACCACTTTGCCACCTTTAAAGTTCAACACGGTTTCGTTGAAGGATATAGATTTCCCGCCCCTGACGCTCTCAGTGTAGCGATACGGACCCACGGAGCTGTTTTCGCGCCGCACGGTTGCAAGACGCTCCAGTATAATTTGCGGAGTGAATGCATAACTCTCGCTGCGGCCAAATAGCTCGGCAATTATCATGGCTGTTTCATACGAGTGTGCTGCTGAATCCAGTCGAGCCTCGGTTCCAAATTTCGCAAAGTAGCGATCGCGGAAATCGCGACTCACAACCTGGCCGGGAAAAATAGCTCCATCGCTTAGGGGGAGACAGTGCTGAAGAGCTTCGTGATCATTGTGGATGTGCGCCCCGAACATCGGCTTGGTAAAACGAAGCGTCTTCGCCTGATCGCAGAATGCAAGGATCTGGCTGCGTAGCAGGAGAGATCCAAACGCATCGAAGGACTTTCCCTTACTCTTTACTATCACTGACCTAAAATCCTGATCAGAAGCCGCTGGCTCCGATACAATCTCAAATGTCACACCTTTTTTTGGCCCAAACTCTCGGAGCGCCTCCACAAAATCGATGTAGTAAGGGATCTGAGTAACCACGAGGCCAATATGCCGATATGACCTTGCAGCGGCAGCCTCCACCATCTTCTCAGCAGCGTCGTACGAGGTTCTGGCGGCCCGAACAACATACGGTCGTTTAGCCGCAGCGCTTTGCATCGACGTCTCCGCCAGGACTGGGCGTCCGCGCTGATTCGCAAGCGGAAGGATCGTCTCATTAGGTGAGACCCCCCACGTGTGATAGAGGTTGACATCGCTTTGGTGCTCTAGCGCGTTGAATGCCGAAAGCGCCGCCTTTTGGTCATACTGAGAATCCTGATATCGCAGCTCAATGTGGGAAAAAGGCTCAGGGGATTCAGATACGGCGAGGTCAAATCCGTGACGTAGCGCCTCGCCGTAATCCGCAAGTTCTCCTGTAAGTGGAAGGATCAATCCGACAACGAATTTTTTAGCTGGAGGCTCTGCAATTGCGCCTCGACTACCGGTGAGAAACACCACTAAAGACAACAGGAGCCAAGACTTGAAGCCTTTCATGCGCCGGTTATATCGTGCTGGGGTAGCTGACACAATACTAGGCTGATATTAATGCCGCTCAGCCGAACATCGCCTCTTCCCCGACCGTGAATACCTCGTTTCCATCTGGAAGCTCCGCACTCCATCCCTGCCAACTTTAAGACTGCAGCCCAGCCATCGTAACGACTAAGCACAGGCACAGCATCGCAGCCGCTGGAAACGCCCGACGCACTTCATCCCCTGCCTTCCAGTGCATCATCACCGCAAAGAACATCAGAGCGCCTAAAGAGCCACCCGCCATAGCTTTGAGCGCAGGGTCTCTAAGGGCAATAAGGAGGCACGTTGCACACGCAAGCTTCAAAAAGCCAACCAGCACGACCATCCATTTCGGCAGCCCGTAAACGGCGAACTCTTCAGCCATCGTCGTCGCAAGACCACCACGCCACGCACTTGGCTTATTCAATCGAAGGATCCACACGTTGTAGATACCCAAAGCGATTAGAACCTGACAGATTAGTATCGCCACGTGGTTGCTCATGCGGCTAGCTCCTTATCTTTCGCGAAATCCCCTCAGCTATGGCGTCAAGAAACTTCTCTGTTGTCACATAGTGCTCACGCTTCAGCGCATCGCCGTGGATACAGAGCGCGAGATCCTTGGTCATAATACCAGATTCAACGGTTTCTACACATACTTTCTCGAGTGCATCTGAGAAGCCTATCAGGTCCTGATTGTTGTCGAATTGGCCTCGAAATCTGAGCCCCACTGTCCATGCAAAGATAGAGGCAATTGGATTAGTCGAGGTCTCCTTGCCCTGTTGATGCATACGAAAATGCCTAGTAACAGTGCCGTGAGCCGCCTCTGTCTCGATGGTTTTTCCATCCTCTGTCATTAGAACTGATGTCATAAGACCAAGGGAGCCAAAGCCTTGAGCAACCGAATCTGACTGGACATCTCCATCGTAGTTTTTGCAGGCCCACACGAAGCCGCCACTACTCTTCATGCAGTACGCGACCATGTCATCGATCAGTCTGTGTTGATATTCAATCCCTGCCGCTTCAAA
>JBIIHY010000421.1:0-3631 GCA_044235305.1 Bdellovibrionota bacterium | reverse complement strand
AGCTACGTAGCCGATACAAACTTTTTTGCGAAGCTAAACCTTCGCGGTCCGGTGAGCCGCAAATGCTGGTGACCATACGGCACTACGGCAGGGATACCTGTCGGGGGGAGGACGGACACGAAAGCAATAAAGCACGTCAGCGAAAGCAATCAAAAGATCTTCCTCTCTTTGAAAGCGAAGACATCTCTCCACAGAGAGTTGCTCTCAGTTCAAAGAAACCAAAGTACGCAACTCGAACCAATCATGGTGAAATTGCTGAATACCTTTTTGCAGTTTGTAAGGGTAAATCTTCTAGGTTCGCAAAAGCAGCAAGGAGACAGCTTTCAGAGCTTATCGTCAGTCGACAAATGGAACTGGGAACTATTACGGAAGCACCCTCTCTTGCTTCTCTGAACGGAGACATCGAGCACGATCAGAAGATTCTAAACTTGATATTCCGATCAATAGGACTCAAGGTGGATGTAGTAGGTCTTTCAATCACCGACCTACGAAATCTCATCTCTCGTCTCAGTGATGAGGTCTTTCAGATATCAAGCAAGCGTGGCAAATCTCGTCGGTGACGAGTCAATAGAGAACTGAAACACTATCCACGCACTGAGTAGAGATCGAGAACTACCTTCTTCTGAGCATCTGCATCGGACTCGATGTATCTTTGAGTAGTCTGGAGGTGTCGATGACCTGCAAGCTGCATCACATCTCTCATTGAACCACCAGCTAAAGAGATCTTTTTCGCACAGACCGTGACAAACGTGCGTCTTCCACTATGCGAGGAACAACCAATGAATCCGAGCTTTGTGTAAAGTCTCTTAAAGAATACAGCAACGGCATTAGCGCTAAATCGTTCCGCTCTTTCGGTAACAATTAGAAATTTGCTCTCAGAAGTTCTTTGATTGAGATACTCTGCAAGTAACCCTTGAAGCAGCTTGTTCATCGGTACAACTCGACCAGATGAACCTTTAGACGCTTTATTTTGCAGGTGAATTGCAGATGACAGCTTGCTGTCACTGTCTAAGATCATACTGACCTCAAGACTTGCAATCTCTTTCGCTCGTAATCCATGGAGTGACAGCATAAACATCACTCTATTTCGTAGACCGTTACGAGTTCCTTCTAGGTATTTCAGAACTGCTTTGATCTGGGTGTCGCTTAAAGTCTTTGCTTGCTTGTTCAACATGTCGATTTCTCCTCGATGTCATAAAATCTAAGGAGAGTATCGTTTTATTATCAGAGGAGTTTACATCTTCCTGCTTCAACAAAATGACTTTCTGGAACTCCCTTTAATCCAGAGGGGTTACAAGAACTGATAAGAAAATTTAGAAAATCTTATCAGTTTTCGCTCAAATCGCTTCCCTTGAGTACAGCGAGACAATCGGTCTCTAGAGAGGGGGTAAGCTCAATCTCCGCTTAAAACATCGAATCCAAGGTTTAAGGGGGTCAATAAGACTGCTTCTTGAGCTTTTCAAAAGCACGTTTTCCTAAGTCTGGGTCTCTTAACAGCTCATCTACGTCAATCCAATCGATTCCTAGCTCACTGAAAGCTCGTTCGAGACCTTCTTTATCGAGAATCACTTTAGTCTCTTCCATGCTCCAATTTCGAGTAAGCTGACCACAAGCAACTTGTTTACGTTCACTAGGTGATGCAGCAGCTTTCAGTTGTCTTCGTCTGAGCTTGCATATCTTCACCCCCCAATTGAAACCCTCTCGCTCTTCTCGTTTCATTTCTCTGGCAGCTTGACGGTAAAGAGAATCAGCGACCCGCTCGTCGAGATGATGATCTTCTATCTGCACATCAACCAGTTCTTCGAATTCCCGCAGTGTCTCGATTGTCTGATAAAGTGCTTCTTTTACTCGCTTGATATATTCAGGGTTCTTATTATTTCGACCTACTCGAACCGTCAGAAGCTTTTCTGTCTGTGACCAATCTTCTTGTGGGGTTTTTGTTGCACCATACAGGATTGATTCAGCAGACTTACGAGTGAAGTTCTTATTGAGCTTTCCCGTTGAGACCAATTCCTCAAACTTACGACCAGTAATTGCACTCAGAACTTCCAATGTTCCCCAGCTATCGGGTAACAACGGTCTCACATCAGCATCATAGAAACGCTTCATCTTTCCAATCTTCACCAATGCCTGCGATGTGCGGTCGCTGAGATTCCACGATTTCTTGAGCTGCTTGTAGTCGGGTCTTGTGTGAGCTTCCACGAGCACCGAAGCAGCGTCTAGAATAGTTTCCGAGGTCGTGTTCCAATGCTTGGGGAACTTTTTCTCTATTTGTTTCCGCATCTTACTTAATTCCAATAAGCTCTATCCTACACATTGTGTAGCTCCTTGGATGTCGGAACGACTTGGATAAATCTTTAATGGAAGCAGGAATATTTTGCGTTCTGAGTTGTCAGTCGGACTATATAGATTAGAGATATTAAAAAAGTCGTTATTTGAGCTTTTTGCTCCATTAACGAGTGAAGAATGATGATCCGCAAGTTACATCTTGTAACCTGCTTGCCTGTAATCAGTTAGCGAGTAAATCGCAGGTGGACACGTGAACATATACTTGAACCGCTAAGGGTTCGAAAACTTGCGCTGAGAAGGGAACCGAACAACTTAGGACCTTCAAAGTGATTTGAAGTTGAGATTGGAAGCTCAAATCACTTGCGTTGCTCATGCGAACGGCTAGTAAATGGTGGTGCCAAGTAACCGCACCTACCTCACCGAGTAGTCGGGGGTTAGCTTTCTAATCTGTGTCGATCAGGCTCCATACGTAATGACTGACACAACTTTGCTATTCAGCTTTTAATCGCTGGATAGCAAAGTTGTATCTTCCTCTCCACCGTAATTGAAAACCAGCATCCTGCGAACGTAGTGAGCAAACATCAACGATGAAATCGTTGATGTTGTTGCCGCTTCTCTAGTCCAGTCCTACTGCTACGCTCGACATAAATAGATTCTAGATAACTTGGAGGTACTAATGAAATCCAAAACAGCTCAATTATGTTTACTGCTACCATGCGATTGGATCGAGGAGCTCAACACTCTCGCAGAGAGCAGATTTGTTTCTAGACTTTCTTTAATCCGTTCATATCTACGTCAACGCATGGATGAAGACTTTGCTCTCTATGCTGACCAACTCAGCGAGCGTGAGAGATTACTTTCAACTAAGAATAAACTCGACAAACTGATCCAAAACAGGGGTTAACAAATGACTAGTAAGATAACTAAAAGCACCATCGTCAAACGGATAAATGAGGTTGAGATACTGGACTCCAAACTCTTGTATGTGAACCGAACTTGTTCCACATCCCGGAAACAATCCGATTTTAGAAAGTTCATCCAGGAGGTTGAGGAAATGATCAAAGAGGAGAGAGACGTTTTACTTATAGCGATCAAATGCAAATGAAGCAGATAAAGTCTCTGAAGCAATATCTTCACTCGTCCAAGCTTGAGGAATCTTCTCTTCTAGCAAAGGGGTTTGCAGTTGGACAACGAGGTCGTTTTTACTCCAACAAGACAAAGCTCGACAGTAAGCTTTCTACGCTCAAGAATTCAATGAAGTCTGCGCAGATGAGTTCCGATCAAGAACAGCAGCTTAAAGCAGTGATATCTGCATTCATCCAACTTGCTGATATTATCGACA
>JBIIHY010000054.1:0-11728 GCA_044235305.1 Bdellovibrionota bacterium | reverse complement strand
TTAAGCGACCCAAGAAGCTGCGCAAGTTGCAGCGCCACGTAGACGTCGCTACCTGCCTTTGCCAGCACCTCAGCGCGCATGCGATCTACCTCTGCTTTTGCCTCAGCAACAAGAAGGTCGCCCTGTGCGATCTTTTCACGGCGGTAGAGATCTCCCTCTGAGCGAATACGATCAGCTTCAGCGGCCCCCTTTTTAACTAAATTTTGAATAGCTACACTCCCTTCAGTGTCGACTTTATTTACATCACGCTGCGCCTCGGCGAACTCTCCTGCTACTTTGTTGTAGGATGACTCAAGCTCTTGGAGATTCTTTTTAAATATAGCCTGGTCGATCTCTTCGCGGTACGTGTAGCGCCGCAGGAGCACCCCTTCAAGCTTCACACCAACGGGAGCGTACCGTTGTCTGAGGTTAGCTTCAGCAACTTTAACCGCTTGCTCACGCGCAGTTGGATCGTAGAATTCAACCGTTGAGAGCGAACCCAACGCGCGCTTTAGTTCGTTATCTGCAACTTGAGAGAGGTACTTACCCCACTGAGCTTCGGTTGCGCCGACTTGGTTAATAAGCTCTGTCGCACCACCGTGCGCACCTGATGTATCCGAGCCACCATCAGCGTAGAAGCGGTAAAGGATAGCTGCGTCGATATCAACGGTTGTTCCATCCCGAGTAGGAACATCAAGGGAAGCAAAGGTATCTGGCTGCCCGCCGCCGTCACGATCAAAATTTACGATGCGCACAGTTTGTGGCACTTCGTAGATCGTTGAGTAACCGGGAATAGTCCAGTGAAAACCCGGATTAAGAATCTGAGGCGACAGCCCCTGCCCCGGCCCAAACGCCACCTTGCGAACACCGACGTTTCCAACGGGTACGATCTCGCCAAAAACAAAAGCCACCCCCACTACGGTGAGCAGCACCAGCATCAGCAGAAAGAGTAGCCCCTTAAAAACAGCCCCGCGCTCTGACGCGCCGTGGCCAGGTAGTAGAGAGAGGGAAGAGGATACAACGTGCGACATGCGCGCCCTTATCAATCAATACGGTAATAATAGCGAATGGTAAAAGTCCGTAACGAACTGTAGGCTTCTGTAAACTTACCGCGAATTACGAAACGGGGAAACAGCTCTGCTTAGGAAAAGCTACGAAGCCTATCAGCCATCGCCAAAAACGGCTTAGGGTCGCGCGCCACATCCTTGTAGCGAACCTCATAGTGTAGGTGAGGTCCTGTTGAGCGCCCAGTTGAACCGGAGAGCGCTATCTTATCACCGCGCTCTACCTCAGCCCCTTCACGCACTAAGGGACGAGATAGGTGTGCGTATCTGGTAACAAGATGCGGAGTATGAGCGATATCAATCACCCAGCCATACGTTCCGTCGAAATCAACCTTTACAACGCGCCCGTCAGCAGTCGCCAACACAGATCCCCCGCGGGCAAGCGAGATATCAACACCCTCGTGAAAAGAGGTGCGGTGCATAAACGGGGAGTGACGGTGCCCGAATCCAGAGCTTAAACGTCCCGCTACAGGAGACCCTATCGGCAGGATTCTTAACACCTGTGTAATCTGTGACAGGGTATCAAGCGCTCCCTGCCGTTCCTCCTCAGTTGCGAACGCAGATTGAAAGTTACCCGAGGCTACAGCGGCGATCGTACGATGGGCTGAGATGTGACGACTCGAATCTGCTTCTCCCCCCGCATGCAGCGAGACAGGTTGCTTTACGGCACCCCCTTCACAGTGAACCTTCCCGCGCTTATCACGCCGGCACTCAACTTCGGCGCCGCCTAACCCGTGATTCAACTCACGCAGCTTCGCAAGCTGCTCAGGACTACTACCTCTCAGAGCCCCGTCCTGACTCGCAAGCGCTCGCGCTACATCACGCAACTGGTTACGCTTATCAGAGCGCGCAACGAGGCTTGTGCCACCCTTTCTATCATCAACTCTGTTAAGTAGCCCAAGTGAGCCAGCCATTGATACGACATCTTTAAGGGCTGCCATCTGTTGCGAAAGCTTACTATCAACGAGCTGCTCTTTAGAACGAGCTATACGGAGCGATACAACCTCCTCCTCCATCTGCCGCAACGAAGCCCGTAGGGCATCGCGCTCGTTCGATACGCGGTAGAGGATGTAAGCGTCACGGATCTGTTTAAGCAGGATATCTGAGAAATTACCGGCTAGGCACACGAACACAGCACAGAACACTCCGGCTACGATGCCGAGCACTATGAGCATGGGGCGAGATACTGTGATAGCTCGTCCCCCAGAACGCACTTTGCGGCCAGCAAGGCGACCAACCGAGCGGCGCGTGTCTGCGCGCGCTTCAGAGGTTCCACACTGGAGTGTTTCAACTGCTGCTTGGGTCATCTGGTTCCGAGTTACATTGCTATTCCTGGGGTAGCCCATCAGAGATTTCGACTGTGGCAACCAACCCTCGTTTAACCAACGCTAGTTCCAACAACGCTAGCGCCAACCGCTAAGGCTAGACATTTCCGCAAGCAGGGTCAAACTTTGGCTGCAAAATAAGACTAATGGTGACAGATTGGGACTAGGTAGGCTTGGGGAGATGCGGTTAGAACTCGCCCAAAGAAGCAACAAATACAAACACTTAGATGATTCAGAAATGGCTACCCCCTGGACCGTGAAGTTTTATGGTTCGACCAGCTCACCACAGGGGCTTCGCCAAAAATATTGCAAGTGCCACCACTCGCTTCTAGCGGACCTGGAAGGTCCGCGGTCCAAAAGGGCTTCGCCAAAACACCATCCCGGGCGGACCTAAGAGGCCCACTACTTCCCAGCAATCAGCTCACGCGCCGACGCACGCGAGGCGTCGGTTATCTTGTAGCCAGCCAACATGCGCGCAATCTCGTCTACCTTCTCATCCGGCGAGAGCTGCTTCACAACCGTAACGGCCCGCTCCCCTACCTCTTTATTCACCAAGAAGTGCCTATCAGAGAGCGACGCAACCTGTGGAAGGTGGGTGATACACACAACTTGGGATTGGGTTGAGATCTCTTTCAGCATAAGCCCAACCGAACGCGCTACACCGCCGGAGATTCCAGCATCAACCTCATCAAAGATCAGAACATTCACACCCGAACGCTCTCGTAAGATCTTTTTAAGGACGAGCATCACCCGAGAAAGCTCACCGCCGGAAGCGATCTGAATCAATGGTGCGAACGGCTCCCCCTTATTGGTTGAAATCAAGAACTCAACCCGATCTGTTCCAGTCGCTGTCGGCTCGGTCTGTGAAAAACGCACCTCAAAGGAAGCGTGCGACATATTGAGCTCTTTAAGATCGTTCGATACCGCTGCCGCAAGATCGCGCGCAGCCACCTCACGCGTCTTATGCAGCGCGGCAGCTACCTTTTGAACCTGCGCCAAGAGCTGCTCACACTCACGCTCAGTCTGCGCAGCAGACGAAACGTTCATAAGCGAGCTCAGTTCCTGCTGACTGCGTTCGCGTAGCGCAAGAAGACCTGCATCGTCAGTCTTGTGTTTACGTTCAAGCCTGGCTATCTCAGAGAGCTCAGTGCGCAGATTCTCAAGCGCACCGTCATCGAACTCAAGATTCTGCACGTAGCGACGCAGCGACAACTCGCTATCTCCAAGCATCTGTCGCCCAGTTTCAAATTCGCTCACCAGGTGCTGCGCATCACCATCAATACGCGCAATCTCACCCAGTGCATGGGCAACTTCGCGCATGCGCTCTGCAAGCCCGTCGTCTCCAGCCATAAGCGCGATTGCTCGCTCGCTCGCGTTTAAAAGCTTCTCAAAATTCGATATTCGCTTTATCTCAACGTCTAGCTCAGCTCGTCTACCAGCTTTAAGATTAGTAAGCGCCTCCAGCTCTGAAACGATCCCTTCAAGCTCCTCACGCCGTGCGTTCCCTTGGTCGTGTAGCGCGCGTATGCGGTCTACCTCAGCTCGCTTCTCGGTCCACACACGGTGTGCACTTCGCATCTCCTCGCGCAGCGCCTCGTTGTTACAGAAACCGTCGAGCAGTTCCAAATGGAAGCGCGCATCAAGCAACCTGGTCTGGTGGTGCTGACTACAGATATTCACCAGCTTTCGAACGATCTCTTCTAAGAGCGATACCGTTCCGAGCCTACCGTTAATGAGAACCTTCCCCCTTCCCTCGCGCGGCAACGTACGAGAAACAACAAGCTCATCATCCTCACCTACGATGTCGGGCAATGTACTGCGCACATCTTGCGGAACCACAGAGAGATCAAAGAGCGCCTGCACCTCAAGCAGCTCGGCTCCTGACCGGATAAGCGCTGGAGAACCTTTAGCTCCGAGGATAAATTCCAACGCATTAAGAAGTATCGATTTACCAGCCCCCGTTTCACCACTAATAACATTGAAGCCACGGTGAAACGTCAGCGACTGCCGCTCGATGATTGCAAAATTTGAGATGGTTAATTCTGACAACATAACACTGTCCCTAACAGAGATCCGATACCACGACGGGCCTGTAAGAGCAAAAGAATTACGAAAGCGGACCGGGAAGGTCCGCGGTCTGTTGGGGGGTTAGTCCGGCCGGTTAGGAACACCCCAATTTAGCTTGGTGCGTAGGATATCGAAGTAGCTCTTCTCTGGAGAAATAACGAAACGAACGGATTGCTCAGCCTGCACGACCTTAACGACATCCCCCGGCAATAGCTCATCAGAGACTTGCCCATCGACGGTAACTAAGACCTCATCGTCAAAATTGGGTAACCGAACCTCAATTTTACTCGAGCCAGGGATAATAAGAGGACGGTTGGTGAGCGAATGAGGACATATAGGAGTAACGAGGATCACACTCAATGCCGGGTGTGCTATAGAGCCGCCGGCAGCTAACGAGTAAGCAGTTGACCCTGTCGGCGTGGCAAAGATAACACCATCAGCGCGAATGCGCGCCAAGTCGTGACCATTAACCTCTATATCAAACTCTGGCAGACGCGAACGCGCCCCTTTTTGAACGATGACGTCGTTTACCGCCTGCGACTCAAAGACGACCTTCCCCTCACGTTCAACCTGAACGAAGAGTAACAGACGCTCGGCACTGCTCTCCTTCCCTGCGAGCACGGTATCGAGCGTTGTGAAAAGCTCATCCGGTCGCACCTCTGTTAAGAACCCTAGGTTACCGAAGTTTACACCGACGAAGAGTGGGGAATTTCCCTTCACGTGTCGAGCAACGCCAATTAATGTACCATCACCACCAAGGGTTACGATGGGGTCAGCCTTCTCAACAAGCTCACGGCTAGAGACACCCGGCGTAGCAAGCGATAGCCCCTGCGCGGTCTGAGATTCAACCAGCACTGAGATATTCTTCGCTGTACACCACGCCACTACCTCGTTCGCCAAGCTCTGTGCCCGAGGATTGCCTGGTCTTGCTACAAGACCGATAGTTTTATTCATCAATTATCTCTCGCCTCGGCGCCACTCGCCGCTTATGAAGTCTCTCTCGAAGTTATCGGCGTTTTGTTACCACTACTCAACACCGTGCGTATCCGCTCATCTGCAACTTCACGGGTGCGGTACTCATGCCCGGCCATCGCCGCGACAAATCTCCCCGGTACAGAGACAACGGTATCATACGTATCTGACCACTGCTCACCATCTTTTTCAGGAAGAAGTGATGAAACGGTGATAGGCTCATACCCACTGAGAGAGAGCACCGCATTGCCGAGCAGGTAGACCGCGAAAGGGGGAAAGGCAACCACAGTGCCGATATTTACAGCCGCGTCCCCAAGCCCTGGTCCGTACGCAAAATTTCCACCAACCTCGTTTAGAATCTCGTTGGCTTTTTCAGGGGGCATGTCCTTACTCTGAAACACCAATCCATCTGTTGAACTTTCGGGCCTCTTCTTTATCACCCCACATGCCGTGATGGCGCATAAAAGTATAGTGAGGGGTACTAGTTGGAGTGATGTAGCTGTGATG
The DNA here is from genome assembly GCA_044235305.1 of Bdellovibrionota bacterium. GTDB lineage: Bacteria > Bdellovibrionota_C > UBA2361 > UBA2361 > OMII01 > OMII01. The sequence goes on along the minus strand of JBIIHY010000054.1, from coordinate 5,814 downwards.
AAACCGATACAGCGATTCATAAAAACCTTATACATCCCCCCATCGTGCACTACACCGAGGAACCTCAAAAGGTGTAATCACTCAAGATGATATGTACGGGTCTACCAAAACCCTTTCCTCTCAAGTTAGATTGTGTGATATCCGATCAAGAGAGATAAGTAGTGAAGCGCAAGCGTTAAAATAAAACAGAGATTTAAAATGCGACCGATCCTCCCCCTTCTATCCGTCCTAGCAGCATGCCTTCTGACTGAGGTGGCAAGCGCTGAAACTGCGCAGGTTTCGGGCTCTGTAAACACCACCGAAGGGGTCTCAGGGTTCCTCGATAAGAAGCGCCGAGCCCCTTCACTATCAGTTGGCGTTAGTAGAGGAACAGCCGACGCTGTAAAACTCCTGGCCGACGCATACGTGGCAAACGAAGAGTACACCGAGTACCCGGTCAAATTTGAGTTCTTTGTGAATAGAGCGCTCGTTGCAACTCAGATCCGCTCAAAGGAGCTTACTGGCCCAGTTGGTATCGATGTTGATGCTAAGCGCTACCCTTTTCCTTTTAACTACACAGTAATCGCAACTGTACTTGCACCAAACCGAACATTCACAACCGTTCTTAACGGAGCGGTCTTCAGTTCAGACCTAACGGGTGGTGGCTCGATAACCTCGTGTCAGTTAGCCCTCTCAGATACCGTTACAATTCAGAGCGAAGAAAACGCCAGAACCTACACAGCAGATTCTGTAGCGATATCTCAGACCTCTAACTCAACTATTCAAGTTGATTTTGAAAGTTCAAAACTCTCCGATGGAACAAACGGAGAGAACGTAGTGGTGAAAGCAACGATCTCAGTAGACGGAGAGAATGCTTCTGGTCAGGTGAGTGTTACTGAAGGCGATAAAGCTACGACAACCACCGCTACGACCGGAACGGCGACTTCCGTAGAGGGCAACATTACCGGCTTCACCGTAAGCTCTACGGATAAGAAGACTGTGCTTACGTGCAGCTAGCGCAAAATCTGGGTAAGTCGCGTACGCAGCGCAGTACAAATCTGAGCTACACGCTCTAGCACTCCCGGCTTGCGCTGGGAGGGTGCATAACACAGAACTTCGTCCTTTCCGGGGCGAGACAAACCTGCCTGCGACTCAATTCTTTTGAGAGGGTTGGATAGCAGATCGAGCTCTGGAACAACTTCTCCTAGCTCCCGCAATGCCGTCTCGCATCCACGCAGAACTGACGAGTACGGCAACCGCACCTCGCTCTTAGCATTCCAGGTCGTAGCCTGAATGTAGCCGGCAATGTACAGCATCATCAATCGGGCAAGCGGAGAGAATGCCTCATCGCGAAACAGTTGCGGCAACTCCTGCAACGAGAGCCTTAGAAGATTATCGTTCAACACACGACCGGCTCTGCCTTTCTCAGACACGTGCTCGGTGAAGACAGAAAACTGAGGGGCAGAGTGAAGGCGATCTACCTCCTGCTGCAAATAATCCCTCAGCGGCCCGAGCTTGTCCTTACGGGACTGCAACGCCCGGAGAACCATCATCCTTGTCGAAACCAACCCATGTCGTGAGTCGTAGAGACCTTTCGCCTCTCTGCCCAAGCGCGGCTCAACACCGACCCCGAGGACAATCGGCGGATTAAGGCAGAACCTAACGAGTTTATCGAAAGCACACCCTTGGGCTAAAGATATTGTAGCTCCGTTCCGGTGGAAGCATCCTGTGTCGGCACTTATTAAATCCAATAAACGGAGCGCAGCCTGATGCCTGACCCGCTGATCAGGATCGGTCAAGGCTACAACGTGTAGATCTATCGCCTTGGCATCGTTCGGCTGGGGCACTGTTAAACCAGAGAGCGCTCTTAATCTGTGCGCGAGAACACCAGAGCCAAGCAAAGCAGGCGCATGGTTTTCGTAACCCGCACTCTTTGGATAAAAAGTGATATCTCCTGATTTAGCAATAAGCATGAGGCGCGGAGTATACGCTTAAATCGGTACCTAACATAGCCCGGCAGGTAGCACCGCCAACCAACCCCGAACACCGTCTGTACAGCAACCTGAAGAGATCAGATAATTGCAGATATTGACTGAGTGCTAGTGCAACAAAGCATACGCCGAAACAAAATGAGTACGTATCTACAGCCACAATCTGACCCTCAAGAGCAAGTCCCTCAAATCTCACTGTGCGCCATAGTGAAGAATGAGGCCCACTGTCTCTCGTCGATGCTACTGAGTGTCAAAGATCTAGTTTCCGAGATGATTATCGTAGATACCGGCTCAAGCGATAACACCCAAGAGATTGCAAAGAGCCACGGAGCACGAGTTGAGTCGTTTGCGTGGGGTGACGACTTTAGCGCTGCCCGTAATTTCTCGTTATCGCTTGCGACCAAAGAGTGGATCCTTGTGCTTGATGCAGATGAGTGTCTCGATGCAGACTCTATTCCTCTCCTTAAAAAGCTCATAACTGGCGAGCGCTCTGCTTACTCAGTAAACCGACGACACTACGTGCTCCCTTCATTTCCTGGTGACATGACCTTACTACCTGATAACCACCCAGCTCGTGAGTTGGGAGCCGTCGGGTATTTTACAACTCACGACATAAGGCTCCTCCCTCGCGATGCGCGAGTTATGTTTTCTGGCGCCGTTCACGAATCGGTTGAAGATGCAGTGTACCGAGCAGGGATGGCTTTTCCGCTGGTGGAGATAGTAGTGCATCATTACGGTCATCTCGAATCCGCTGAAGAGCGTACAAAGAAAGCTGAAATGTACTTAACACTGGCCGAGAAGAAGGCGCATGGAGCCCCGCTTGATTGGCGAGCATGGTTTCAGCTCGGAGTTGAATATCAGGGACTAGGCCGAGACAGCGAAGCGGCTACTAGCTTCCAAACAGCTCTTCAACAATACGACGAATTCGCACCGGGGTGGCGCCAACTTGGGCTCTCTCTATGCCGGATGGGAGACACCCTTTCAGGGCTCTCTGCGCTACAGAAAGCATTTAAGCTCGATCAAACCTGCCTAATCACATGGTGCGCTCTCGGAGAAGCACTCATTGTTGTAGGCGACCTGCAGGGAGCAGAGCATTGCTTCAATACGATCCTTCATTACGCCCCCGCCCACACCGTGGCGCTGAAACGGCTAGCTGAGATAGCGCAGAGCAAGGCGGGATAGCTGTGAACTCATGATGACAAACCATAAGATCCACGCCATAACATGCACACCATGCAGACCAGCCGATCTATGCCCCGGGGAGTTCCACAAGGGTGTGGTCCTCGGCATGTAGCTCTTCGTCGATGATAGGTGCAATGACGCTCCAATCTCCACCGGCAAGGCCAGCGCCTATCTTAGGATACCCGATTCGCTTACCAGAAAAGAGCAGCGCCACCGCTGCCATAACAGAGCGAAGAGCGTCGTAATCAACTAAAACACCAGCGCCCTTAAAATTGTATTGGGTATATCCATTAACTACCGTTATTTCGCAGTTATTACGCGAGACCGTAACGTAGGAGATTGTGCCAAGTTTTGTTCGATCACCTGCCAGAGTGCGTGCGTCGGCATCGTACGCCTCGGGAAACGTGGCTTTGATTGCGCGCGCGATCCCCGCGCCCATCGAACAGTGGCAGTTGCAGCCATGGACGATGACGTCAAAATCCCCGTTGAGAGCTAGCTGTATTAGATCTCCTTGGATCGTTTTCATACGCAAAAACGGAAAGCGCTCCTCTTATTTTATTAGCGAATGTGCAGGGTCTTTGTCGAGGGAAATGTTTAACTCTGGCACCTGGTGTTGTATCTGTTAGACTCTGTTGAACATGAGGCGCCAGAACCCTAAAGAACCACAACTTTCACTCCCCCCTTCACCGAGAGCTCTCGGTATCGAGAGCGCGTGGAGCGCAACACTGTCGGTTCCGCGGGATGTGGGAGCTGAAGCGGTCTCAGATCAAGATAACCATCGACCCGTAAGAGATAGATATTCTGATTCCTACTTGGTGCAGATGTACAGCAACCAGGCGTTAGGCACCCCCTTACTCACTGTTGAGGAAGAGCGTCAGCTCGGGGCTCTCAATCGACAAAACAACGAGTATGCTCGCGAGCGCCTAATACTCTCAAACCTTCGTCTTGTGGTATCGATAGCAAAAACCTTTTCGAACTATGGGCTAGAACTTCCAGATCTGATTGGCTTCGGGAACCTCGGTCTTATGAAGGCGGTGGACCGCTTCGATCCGACACGAGGTGCGAAGTTCTCTACCTACGCCTCGTGGTGGATTAAGCAGGCGATACGGCGGGGATTAACGAATGATGCCGCCACAGTAAGAGTCCCTGCGAATGCGCAACAAAAAGCGCGAGATTTGATCAAAGTAGAGCGCGAACTGACCGAAGAGTTAGATCGAGAGCCCACCATGCAGGAGCTCTCAAAGCGCACTGGTCTTACCGCTGAGCAGATACAACATATCCGCGAATCAAGGGCTAGCCGACTTACAGTTTCGTTGGACACCCCCCTCTCCGGAAGTGACTCAGCGCACAACAGCGCTTTACTCTCTGACACGTTCGCAGATCCAAACATAACCCCAACCAGTGAGGTGATGATACAAGATGAACGCCACCATGTCGTGCGTGCGATTGTAGGTGATCGGGACTCCATTGAGTCGCTCCCGGAATCGTGGCGTCCCTTGATAGAATTCCATAGATCAAAATTTACTGCCCAAGAGTTCGACATATTGAAGAACCGTTTTGGCCTGGGAAGTGCCGGGGGAATAACACAGACCCTTGAAGAGCTCGGCTCAAAGTATGCCTTAACTCGCGAACGGATACGACAGTTGGAAGCTCGTGCGCTCAAGAAGTTTAAAGTAGCTCTTGAACACATCGACAGAGAGCGCGACCCCGCACTTGAAGAGATAGTTACTGCTGCCAAGAGAAAGGCGATAGCTCAGGCGGCCGGACAGTCGGCTGTGTAACGATTTTAAGGAAGTGTGATCACCAAATTAAGTGGAAATTCAACTACCCTTCTGCTACGTTTTCTCCTTCTTTTCTCAACGTGAGGGCACTTGAAAGTTGCAGTTCTTGGATTAGGCATAATCGGCTCGCAGTGGGCACAACACCTCGAATCTGATGGTGTGTTAAGCGCTGCGTGGAATCGCTCACTAAAGCCGGAGGTTCCCCGCTTTACATCGGATGTAGCTGAGGCCGCCGCTTCAGCGACAGTAGTCCATCTTTGTCTGGCAGATCCTGCCGCAGTGCGGTCTACACTTCGCCGCAGTTCTCGGTAAAGCATATGGCTAAAGATCTACGCCTACTCAAAGCTGAGTGCGCAAACGCCAAAGCACCCTTCCTGACTGAATTGCAGTCTATATTTGCCGATGCCATTCAACAGGGATTCGCTGATGATGATTTTGCCTCGTTGATTCGATTGCTGGCGTAGCTACGGCTGCAGCTCGGTATGTGTATGGTCAGACTCGGCTGCAAGCAGCGCGATTTAAACCTCCGCGATGCCTATGTAGCTGGGCGAGCCTTCGATAGCTCACCCAGCAGCGTACAGGAATACTACCGTACCTTATCTCCGGATATCTCAAAGGTTTTGCTCTGAGCTATCCCGAGTGTCACCAGATTGATCAAGAAATCTTCAGGTTTTACCTTCAATTTAACACTGACGTTTTGGAAACGGTGCCCAGAACCGTACCGCTCTCGTAAAACCTCCTGAACGTCAACAGCTCCTGTGTAGTCGAATGAGATTCTATGTTCAATTTTGAATGCCTCACCCCCAGCATGCTTAGCATCTGTTAGACTGACCTCATTTCCAGAAGTCGAATATATCCGCGCAATAGTGCACCCGTTAAGA